>CAZMHL010000006.1:0-24179 GCA_964566065.1 uncultured Eubacteriales bacterium | reverse complement strand
CAATCGCTTATCGCCGACCGAACCGGCAGGTGAGACCAGGGGAGTTGAAGCGTTTGATAAAACACTTTTTTAATTATGAATGAATAGTGAATAATTATTGTTTCACAATAAGACCGACAAATTTTCAGGCATATTTTGTTATTTGCGTTGCAGACAGTACTTTGTGTACGGCAAAACACAAATAGCAAAAAGCACGCAGACGAAAATCTGCGTGCGGCAGGACAAAAATTTGCCGGTCTATTATTTATTTAATTTTTCGGCAATAACCATATCCTTTACCTTGAGAAGTCTGGTGGTATTACTCCTGTCTGCTTCTTCCAGCTTCATTGAGATATATTTTATGGTATCCTGATAATTTGGAATCATTACATATTCAAGAGCGTTTACTCTTCGTCTTGTTTTTTCTATTTCAGCGGCGAGGAGCTGGGCTCCCTTTTCACACTCCGCAAGATGAAGCATATCCTCTAAAGCCTCCGACAAAAGCAGAACAGCTCTGTCCAGGTCTCCGCTTGTATTTACGAAGCCGTAAGAAAATATATCTGTTTTTGAGTCGGTTTTTGTTTTCACTTCAAAGGTTGGAATGTCCACACTCATTATGTTTCTTGTTCCCACTTTAAGGTCAACGCCCTGTTTTGGCATTAAAAGCGCAGACTGCAACGCCTCTTTCTGCATCACAGAACCGGCAACCGCCATATATCTGTTAGCCTCTTTAAGCTTTATTTCCACCTTTTCACGAAGTTCTTTGTTTTCTCTTACTATATCAAGAAATCTTCTCATAAGCTCGTCACGTTTATCCTTTAAAAGCTTATGTCCTCTTACTGCGGTAGCAAGGCTTTTTTTCAGCCTTGTAAGCTCCATACGGGTGGGATTTACATTAAGCTGTGCCATAACCTCACACCTTTCCGTAGTACATATCAAGATATTCGTCTTTTATACGTTTAAGCTCTGCTCTGGGCAGGATAGAAAGAAGCTTCCAGCCGATTGCAAGTGTTTCTTCTATGCTTCTGTCGGTTGTGTAGCCCTGGGAAACATATTCTTTTTCAAATTCTTCCGCAAACTTTGCATAAAGCTTATCCACGTCGGAAAGTGCGGCTTCGCCGAGAATTGCCATAAGCTCTTTTGCCTCTTTACCTCTTGCATAAGCCGCAAAAAGCTGATTCATTGTGTTGGCGTGGTCTTCTCTTGTTTTACCTTTACCTATACCCTTGTCTTTAAGTCTTGAAAGTGACGGAAGAACGTCAATGGGTGGAGTTACGTTTTTTCTGTAAAGCTCACGGCTTAAGATTATCTGCCCCTCGGTGATATATCCCGTAAGGTCGGGGATTGGATGAGTTTTGTCGTCCTCAGGCATTGTAAGTATGGGAATAAGAGTAATACTTCCGTCTTTGCCTTTAAGTCTGCCTGCACGTTCATATAAAGTTGCAAGGTCGGTGTACATATATCCCGGATAACCTCTTCTGCCCGGAACCTCTTTTCTTGCGGCAGATACTTCACGGAGGGCGTCGGCATAGTTTGTGATATCTGTCATTATAACAAGAACATGCATACCAAGGTCAAATGCAAGATATTCTGCGGCGGTAAGTGCCATTTTCGGCGTGGCAATACGTTCGATGGCAGGGTCATTGGCAAGGTTTATGAAAAGAACCGTTCTTTCCATTGCTCCCGTTCTTTTGAAGTCTTCAATAAAGAAGTTTGCTTCTTCAAAGGTAATACCGATAGCTGCAAAAACAACGGCAAACTTTTCGTCATTACCAAGAACCTTTGCCTGTCTTGCAATCTGTGCCGCAAGGTTTGCATGAGGCAAACCCGATCCCGAAAAAATAGGCAGTTTCTGACCTCTTACGAGTGTGTTAAGTCCGTCAATGGCTGAAACACCTGTCTGAATAAATTCCTCCGGGTAATTTCTTGCGGCGGGATTCATCGGAACGCCGTTTACATCAATTCTTTTGTCGGGAATTATTTCAGGTTTACCGTCTTTGGCATGACCAAGGCCGTCAAAAACACGTCCCAGCATATCCTCCGACACTCCAAGCTCAATACCGTGACCTAAAAAACGCACCTTGCTGTTTGAAAGATTTATTCCTGCACTGTTTTCAAAAAGCTGAACAAGTGCATCGTTTCCGTTTATTTCAAGGACTCTGCAACGGCGTCTTTCACCATTGGCAAGTTCTATTTCACCAAGCTCGTTGTAGGTTACCCCCTCTACATCTTTTATGAGCATAAGAGGACCTGCAACCTCCTGAATGCTGCGATATTCTTTTGGCATTATCAATCCTCTCCTTCCATAGCGCTTTTAAGCTCGCTTATGCTTATATCAATCTCATTTTTTATCGCTTCAAATTCGGCAGGCACATTATCTTCGGGAACATATTTTATTCTGCCGATTCTTTCCCTTACCGGAATGGCAATAAGCTTAATCACTCCTACACCATCCTCAAGGGCTTTGATGCAGACATCGTAATAATAAAGAACAAGTTTCATCATTATGCTCTGTTTTTTAAGGGATGCATAAGTGTCAACTTCGTGAAATGCATCCTGATGAAGATAGTCCTCTCTTATTGACCTTGCAGCTTCAAGCTTCATTCTGTCATAAGAATTAAGCGCATCCATTCCTACAAGCTTTACGATTTCATCAAGCTCTGCCTCATCCTGAAGAAGTGCCATAACCTTGTTTCTTAATTCCATCCATTCTTTATCTACGTTTTCACTGTACCATTTTTCCATCATATCAAGATAAAGAGAATAGCTCTTAAGCCAGTTTATGGCCGGGAAATGTCTTTTGTAGGCAAGAGACGAATCAAGTCCCCAGAACACCTTTACAATTCGAAGAGTTGCCTGGGTAACAGGCTCTGAAATGTCACCGCCCTGGGGCGACACCGCTCCTACAATGCTTAAGGCACCCACTCTGTCGTCACCGCCGATTGAAACAACACGTCCCGCTCTTTCGTAAAAGCCTGCAAGACGGCTTCCGAGATATGCAGGATAACCTTCTTCGCCGGGCATTTCTTCAAGTCGTCCCGACATTTCACGAAGTGCCTCCGCCCAGCGGGAGGTCGAGTCTGCAAGAAGCACAACGCTGTAACCCATATCTCTGAAATATTCAGCTATTGTAATACCCGTATAAATAGATGCTTCCCGTGCCGCAACGGGCATATCGGAAGTGTTTGCAATAAGCACCGTTCTTTCCATAAGGGTTTTGCCTGTTCTGGGGTCTTTGATTTCGGGAAACTCATTTAAAACGTCTGTCATTTCGTTTCCTCTTTCTCCGCAGCCGATATAAACAACAATGTCTGCATCTGCCCATTTTGCAAGCTGATGCTGTACTACGGTTTTTCCGCTGCCGAACGGTCCCGGAACAGTTCCCACACCGCCTTTTGCAATGGGGAAAAGAGTATCAATTACCCTCTGTCCCGTAACAAGAGGAATATCGGGTGAAAGCTTTTCTTTATATGGTCTGCCTACACGTACAGGCCATTTCTGCATTAGCTTTACTTCAACTGTTTCACCGTTTTTGTCTTTGATTTTGCCGATAACATCTTCAACGGTAAAGCTTCCCTGATTAAGTTCAACAAGTTCACCTTCAACATTCGGAGGTACCATTATTTTATGTTCAACTACGGAGGTTTCTTCAACTGTACCTAAAATCATTCCTCCGCACACTTTATCCCCCGCTTTTAATGCGGGAACAAAATCCCATTTTACGTTTCTTTTAAGCGCAGGTACGTTTATACCTCTCTGAAGATTTGTCCCTGCCTTTTCCATTATTGCGTCAAGGGGTCTCTGGATACCGTCATAAATACTTTTAATAAGTCCCGGTCCCAGTTCAACACTTAAAGGACTTCCTGTTGAAATAACATCTTCACCCGGTCCAAGTCCGGAGGTTTCCTCGTAAACCTGAATTGAAGCGTTGTCGCCGTGCATTTCAATTATTTCGCCGATAAGTCCGTGTCTGCTTACCCTTACAACGTCGTACATATTGGCATCGTTCATTCCGGAGGCAATAACCAACGGTCCCGATACTTTTTTTATTACACCTTTGCTTTCCATAGGTAATTTCCTTTCAATATCAATTTTCAATCACCGAATATTATGTCAGAACCAACTGCCTGCTCAACATATTTTTTAACAGCTTTTATACCAAAACCCGTTGCTCCCTTATTTGACGGAATAGGGATTATTGCAGGAATCTGCATATCTTTGTATTTTTCCATCATTCCGGGCATTTTTTCAATGTAATATTCAGTGATGTAAATTATTCCGTATTCGCCTTCCGCAAGCTTTTTAAGGGTTTTCTCCGCTGTTTCCTCATTTTCAACAACATAAGTATCAAGACCAAGTGCCGCAAAACCGCAGATACTGTCATAATCACCTATTACGCCGATTTTATACATACATATCACGCAGCCTTTCTCTTATTATTTCATTTGGAACAGAGTTTTCTTTTCCTGATAAAATTATTCTTACCGTCTGAAGTTCAAACTCCTTGCCTGTTAAAAAAGCAAGCACAGGTTCAAAACCGAAACATTTGCTTTTTTCTTTTTTTACATAGTCAAGTTTAAGGTTGTCGCACCATTTTTCAAAATCCGAAAAGGATTTTTCAAGCAGTTCCGCTCCCTTGGAATAACCGAGAGAACGTATTGCTTCAGCCACATCCTTTTCTGATTTAAGGCTTGCCTCTATAAGCATTTCGCTATAAGCTGTTTCAATCATTGCGCTTTTTATAAAATCTATGTTTCTGCCAACAACTCTTGCGGCAGTTTTCATATTCGCAATTAAAACGTTAATGTCAACCCAACCTGATAAAGCTTCGTTCCTCTCTTCCTCTGCTCTTTTTTTCATTGCCTCCAGACAGGCTCTGTCAAGATAAACCTCCATACTTTGCCCGTCACGGGCTTCACCTATAAGCTTATAAGCTGTCATTGCAGGTTCTTTTAAAAATTCCGGAAGCTCTTCAAAGACTTCTGTTTTTACCGCTTCTGCAATTTCATAAGGTTCTGTAATACATGGTCTTAAAATCATACCGTCAAACGAAACCTCTGACACAGTTGCCTTTAAAACAGTTTTCAGATTATGAAAATCATTTTTATACAACAGTATTTCAAGAGGAGCATTGTCGGGACATGCTTTTTTTGCCTCGCACCACACCTTTTCAAGCTCACTTTTTAAAATTTCACTTACGGATTCATTTCCTTTTAAATTGTGTCCATAACCTTTATCGGCAAGAATTTTAACTGCCCGGCTTACATCTTCTGTGTTAAGAAGGGTTTCAATGTCGTTTGAAGTAAGCATTTTGTTTTCAAAAGTTTTCATATATGCAACCGCATAGGCATAGTGTTTTTCTGTCAAAAAATCACCCCTCTTAATTTGATATACAGGTGTTTACAATATCTGTAAGCTCGCTGTATTTTTCTTCAAAAAGGCTGTCGTAAGAACAGTTGATTTCAACTTTGCCGTATTTTATTACAAATCCGCATTCTTCCTTACAGCATTCTTTTGAAATTTCCAGTTTTTCCTCTTCAAGCAGAGTTTTAATTTTACTGTCAACAAATTCCTTATCCTTTGCAGAAAAAAGAATTTCCCCTTCTTTTCCTTCGGAATATTTTTTTATAAGCGTAAAAAGAACTTCTGTGTACTCTTCTTTTCCCATATTCTTCATTTTATTTTTTGCTTCTTCTATTATTTCCGAAATAATTTTACTTTTGGCTGTGAGCAGTATTTGTCTTTCCGCCTGTCTGTCATTCCCCTGACCCATAGTCATTATTCTGTTAACCGCTTCACTGATTTTTTCTTCAGCCTGTTTTCTTTTTTTATTCATTTCAGATTCAGCGGACTTAATTATTTCACCGGCAGTTTCTTCCGCTTTTTTTATTATTTCCGCAGCATCAAGCTCTGCCTTTGAAACAATACTGTCCGTAATTTTCTCTAAACCGCCCATTGTATCAATCCCTTTCAGTTTTCAAATTATTTAATATTGATTACCATAAGGAAAGAAACAATGAATCCTAAAAGTGCATAAAGTTCAATAAGCGATGCGGAAACAATGGCCTTTGAGCTTTCTTCAGGATGTTTTGCTGTAAGATTTACACCGACTGTACAAACTCTTCCCTGATAACCGGCTGAAAAATAACCGCCAAGAGCTATCGGCAGACAAGCTGCAAAATATTCAAGTCCCATTGCAAGGTCTGTAACTCTTTCTCCGCCAAGGATACCGATGTTAAGCATTACCATAATACCTACAATAAGTCCGTAAAGTCCCTGTGTACCCGGAAGAAGCTGAAGAACAAGAAGCTTACCGAATTTACCCGGATCATCTGCAAGAACTCCGCCTGCCGCCTCCGATGCAAGACCTACCCCTCTTGAGGAGCCAAGACCTGAAAGTATTACTGCTACTGCCGCTCCCAATATTGCAAAAAACATACCAAAATTCATAATAAAATCCTTCTTTCTTTTTATTTTTTATTCTTCTTTTGAAAAATTATAATATTTCGTATTCATTGTAAAAGGTTTGAACCTGCGTCCTCCGCCTTCATAAAATTTCTGATAAAACTCGACGTATTGCAAACGGTTAGTGTGAACATAAGCACCCAGACAATTAATTGCAAAATTAAGCGCGTGCCCGAAAACAGAAATCACGATATATGCAATTACGCCTATTACCGTCGGGCCGCCCAGAGAACCGAGTACATTTATAACCGAGGCTATAACTCCCGTCGCAAGTCCAAGCGCCATTAATCTTGAATAAGACAGTGCATCTCCAACATAACTCGTTATGTCATAAAGACTTAAAACACCGCCGAAAATTTTGCCGAATATATTTTTACTGTTTCTTCCGCCCGTAAGAAGAAGTCCGCCAAAACCTATAGCTATAAGCACAATCCCCGGTACCTTTAATGCACTAATCACCATACTCCCGGCAAAAAGGCAAATCCCGAAAAGACCTGCAAACCAGAAACCCGAGTCACAAATTGCATCGACTCTGTCCCCCTTTCTCCAGGTCATATAGAATTTAATTGCAAGTGCAGTAAGGATATGAATCATTCCAAATGCGACACTTATTATTAAAAGTTCAAGAGGTTTTTGTGTAGGGTTAAGCAAAATCGGTTTAAAAGTAAAATCACTGTTAAAAAAAACTCTCGCAACGGTGTCAATCATATCACCGAAAAAGCTTCCGTACATTATCCCCCAGAAAGTTGTGAACACACCGCAGTAAAAGAACATTTTATATGCTCTTCTTTTCCCCTTTTCAAGCACATTTGTGAAACCTAAAACTCCGCAGGCAATCATCATTAAAAGTCCGTATCCCGCATCGGAAAACATCATACCGAAAAAGAAATAGTAAAAAAACGCCATTATCGGGTTTGGGTCAATATCATCCTTTGACGGCATTGAATAATCGCTTGTTATTCCCTCAACAGGTTCGATAAGCGCATTGTTTGAAAACACAACCGGAACATTTTCTCCTTCAGCTTCTGCAACCTCGGTTTCAACATTGAATTTTTCTTTTATTTCTTTCAAGAAGCTTTTGGTTTTCGCATCGGGAATAAAACCTGAAATTACAAAAGTGTTCTTTGTTATACCCACTCTTGAAAGAGTCTCATACTTTTCTTTTCTCATTACAAGATGGTCATAAAAAAGCTTGATTTCATTCCTGTAACAAAGATACCTTTTCGCTTCTCTTTTCAATTCTTCATTCTTTTCTTCAAGCTTCTTCTTTTCACTTTCAAGTCTTTCATACCTTTCCTTAAAGGTTTCCTCTGAACGTTCAAAAGAGGCTTCTGTAAAACCTATACTTCTTAGTACTGCCGTTATTTTTTCTTCGCTGTCTTTGGGCAATACAAACCAGACACAGGTTTGCTGTTTTCCGGCAGACAGAATTTCAAAATGGCATTGAGTGATTTCGTTATCTTTAAGCAGATTTATAAGAACAAATTCACTTACATTTCCCTCAAAAGTTCCCAGCTTTGAAGTTGTTGTTTTTGTTCCTTTCAAATTAAGGGGAATATCATACTCAAGATAAGGGGTTATCTGCATCTGTTCCAGATTCACTTTATGTGCAAGCTCATTATTTTCTTTAACCGCCTTTTCGTAAACTGTTATTTTTGAAATATATTTTCCTACTCTTTCAACTTCCGCTTTGTCCATACTGTAGTCATCACTTTTAATGCGCTTTGAAAACATACCTGTTTTTTCGGGTGAAATACCTTCTAAGATTTCAAGAGCCCTGTCGGCAGATGCAATATAATCATTGAAATTTGAAATACTTTTTACGGTCTCCTGCTTTGCCACACCAAGCTCTTCAAAATCAATACTGTCAACCTCTACCGCTTCACACTTGTGAAGAAATTCAAGAACTCCCTTTCTTTCCTCTTTGAGTCCGTAAATGTGTATTTTATTCATTTTAAGAATTGCCACGCTGTCACCTCCTTTTTGTATTTTTCCCGCAATCAGGAAAGCACTTTTTCTATCACTTTCTTTATTGCATCATTCTTTTTTGCTTCTGTTTCTTTCATTTGCTGATTTGCTTTGCTTTCAGCATTTTCTTTGTTTTCCGCACTTATCTCTTCCGCTTTTTGCTTTGCATCTAAAACACATAAATCATACTTGGTCTGAAGTTCGTTTTCCAGTTCAGTCAGCATTAAATTCGCATCATCTTTTGCCTTTTGAACTGTTTTTGCCGCTTTATCTTTTGCAGAAATCAAAATTTCTTCCGCTTTCTTTTCGGCTTTTTTAATTTCCTCCAATGCTTCAAATGCCATTTTCATTCCTCCTTTCGGAACAGCACTTTTTCTTATTTTTTCTGTTTTTACCGTTACTATTCCAAAATTTCAAATAAAATGAAATACCTCCCCTACCGGCAAACATTTTATTAATAAAATTATTTTACTATTGTTGCAAGTTTATGTCAATACGCAAGAGAAAAGTATAGCAATATGCACAAATATGTGGTATACTATTATTATGAAAAGAATTGTAATCGGAATACTTGCCCACGTTGACTCGGGTAAAACAACCCTGTCCGAGGGACTGCTTTTTAAACTTGATACAATAAGAAAACAAGGCCGTGTGGATCACAGGGACTCTTTTTTGGATACCGATGAAATTGAAAGAGACAGAGGAATTACCATTTTTTCAAAGCAGGCGGTAATTAGAAAGGACGACTTTGAGTTTACTCTCCTTGACACTCCCGGTCATACGGATTTTTCTGCCGAAACGGAAAGAACATTAAGCGTTCTTGATTATGCCATTTTGGTTGTAAGCGGCAGCGAAGGCGTACAAAGCCATACAAAAACTCTTTGGAATATGCTGGAAAAGCACAGAATTCCCACCTTTGTTTTTGTAAACAAAATGGATATTTCCGCATATTCAAAAGAATATCTTATGAATAACCTGAAAAACAATTTCAGCGACTGTTGTGTTGAATTTGATGAAGGCAATCCCGATTTTACTGAAAACGTGGCACTTTGCGATGAAAATTTAACTTCACTTTTTCTTGAAAGCGAAATTACAACAGACGACATCTGTGCATCGGTTTCCCTAAGAAAAGTGTTTCCTGTAAGCTTTGGTTCTGCTTTAAAGCTTGAGGGAATTGATGAATTTATTGAAACGGTTAAAAAACATACCCTTTCTCCCAATGAAAGCAAAGGCTTCGGCGGAAAGGTATTCAAAATAACGGAAGATGAAAAAGGCAACCGCCTTACCCATTTGAAAATTACAGGCGGTGAGCTTTCCGTAAAAGAAGTTCTCAACTTCAAAAACGAAAAAGGCGAAGAGGTTTCTGAAAAGGTAAATGAGATAAGAGTTTACTCGGGCGTTAAACACACATCTGTGCAGAAGGCATACCCGGGAATGGTGGTATCTCTGACCGGTCTCACACAGACCTTTGCAGGTCAGGGAATGGGCTTTGAAAAAAACTCAGCAGAGCTTATGTCCGAACCGATTTTTACCTACAGGGTAATTGCCCCCGACGGCACCGACCCTCACTTTCTTCTTGCAAATTTAAGAAAGCTTGCTTCAGAAGAAACAAAGCTTGACCTTACCGTAAACGAACATTTAAAGGAAATACACATTTCTCTTATGGGCGAGGTTCAGCTTGAAGTTATCAAATCCGTTGTAAAAAAACGTTTTGATATGGACATCGACTTTGAACAAAGCGGTCTGGTATTCAAAGAAACAATCAGGGAAAAGGTTGAGGGCGTAGGTCATTACGAGCCTTTAAGACACTATGCAGAGGTGCATCTTCTGCTTGAGCCTCTGAAAAGAGGAAGCGGAATTGTTTTTGACACAAAAGCACCTGAAGATGAGCTTGATAAAAACTGGCAGAGACTTATTCTTACACATTTGAAGGAAAAAACACACATCGGTGTCCTCACCGGTTCACCAATCACAGATATTAAAATCACACTTGTATCGGGACGTGCCCACTTAAAACATACAGAGGGCGGAGATTTCCGTCAGGCAACCTACAGAGCGGTGCGCCAGGGGCTTATGATGACAGAAAATATTCTTCTTGAGCCTATTTACTCTTTTTCCCTTGAGCTCCCCCACGACAACATCGGCAGAGCAATGACGGATATTGAGCATATGGGCGGAACCTTTGAAGCACCCGAAACTTTTGACGAATATTCTCTTTTAAAAGGCTGTGCTCCCGTAAGGAAAATAAGGGATTACGGCAGAGAAGTAACCGTTTACACAAAAGGAAAAGGCAGACTCGCCCTCACATTCAAAGGATACGAAGAATGTAGTGACAGCGAAATAATTGAAAGCTTTGAATACAATCCCGAAAGCGACCTTGAAAATACCCCCGATTCGGTGTTCTGTACCAAAGGTGCAGGCTTTGGTGTAAAATGGAATGATGTTTACGAACATATGCATCTTCCCCTTTTAAAGGACAAGGAAGAAACTCCTGTCATTCAGCCAAAGATAAGGAAATCGGGCATTATTGCAGGAGAAGACGAGCTTATTGAAATTTTTGAAAGAACCTACGGCAAAATTCAAAGAAAGCTTTACAGACCGATGGAAACTGCAAAGGTACCTTCAAAAGAATTTAAATACAAGGCAAAGCCTCAACCCGAGGGACCGGAATACCTTCTTGTTGACGGCTATAACATTATTTTTGCCGATGAGGAAATGAAAAAACTCGCTGAGGACAGTCTTGAGTATGCAAGATATTCTCTTATAAACCGACTTTGTAATTACAGAATGGTAAGAAACCGTGAGGTTATCCTTGTTTTTGATGCCTACAAGGTTAAAAACAACCCCGGCGAAAAAGAAAAAATAAACAACATTACCGTTGTTTACACAAAGGAAGCTGAAACCGCCGACGCCTACATTGAAAAGGTAACAAACGAGCTTGGGAAAAAACACCGCGTTTTTGTTGCCACCTCCGACGGTCTTGAACAGCTTATCATTTTAGGAAGAGGCGCTCTTCGCCTTTCCGCCTCCGCATTTCTTGCAGAGCTTGCAACAGCAGAAAAGGAAATTGAAGAATTTCTTGACAACCAATCATAACTACCGGCTAAGCCGGTAGTTTGCTCTGCGACTATAAGCCGCTATTACCGGCGGGACTGAAAGTCCACCGAATAATCTGCCGGCCGCAAGCTTGCCCAGCCCCTCATTCTTGAGGGGATAGAGGTACACTTTTATGAAACAAGCTGAATTTCTCGCACAGCGAGCAATTTCCTATGTTATAAAAAAGCACCGTTTGCCGGGTGTCCTTAAGGACACTTCTCCTTTTTGGTGCTTTTTTAAATTTCAAATTCTTTTTTTATTAAGTCAATCATTATTCCTGTGTTAAGCTCCATTGCATCAACAGGATAGATTTCCTTTACATAGCCGTGATAATATTTTTTCTTAAAAGCTTCGGCAATCTCTTCTTTACTCTTCCCATCTTTAAGCATTTCTGCAATTTCCTTTGCATTTGAAACTGCACTTTTCTTTGCTTTTTTAAGGTAGACTCCTGTCATATCTTTGTCAAGCAGACCGAAATGAGGAATAAGAATATTTTCTATATCAAGCTTTTCAACTCTTTCAATGGAATCTACCGTCATTTCATAGCCTACAAGATATGAAGGAACAACATCGTCAATACCGTTGAAAACACCGATTGTTTCGCAGGAAAGAAGAAGCTTTTTCTTTTCGCAGTAATAACCAACCGAGCATTTTGTATGCCCCGGAAGATTAAGAACAACAAACTCCATATCTCCCGCCTTTATTTTATCTCCGTCTGAAACGGGGATATCAACCTTAAGCTCATCAATCAGGTCTTCATATTCTTCAATACCGCATTTTTTTGCAAGCTTTGAGTCCAGATCCCTCATTACTGCTTTTGCCGTAGGCTTTGCAAAAATTTTCGCTGCATATTCCCCTGCGACCACCTTTGCATCGGGCCAGTATTTATTTGCATATACCGAGCCGAGGGCGTGGTCGTAGTGAGAATGAGTAAGAAAAATATAATCAAGCTTACGGCTGCCAAGTATTTCTTTTATTTTGTCTGCCACTTTGCAACCTGTAAAAGCAAAGCCCGAATCGTACATAATTGCCGTTTTTCCGTCATCAATAAGAAACGCACTGTCGCCCGGATGAACCCTTGCATCGGTAATTTTTATTCTGTCCATTTATAATTTCACCCGTTATTCCTCAAAATCAATACAGCTTCTTGTCGCAGTAAAAGGTCTTACCTTAGTGTCTGCCACTTCAACGTGAGCAGGATGAGATGCATAGTTTTTAAGAGCCTCTGCGCTTTCAAAAGCAGAATAAAGCATAACATCTGCAGTTGATGACGGAAGCTTTTCTGTCTGTACTTTGATTTCTGCAAGTCCCGGTATTACACCCTTAAGACCTTCAAGGCCTTCCTTTATTCCTTTTTTAACCTCATCATTGTTAAATTCTTCTTTAAGTGTCCATAAAATAATATGCTTTACCATTTCTTTCCCTCCGTTTATTTTTCAACAATTGAAATGAAAATTGAATTATCACTTCCGTATTTTTCGCATCCTTTGGGTTGCATCCATTCTGCCGCCATTACAACAGCTTTTCCTTCCTTAAAGGAAGTAACACCGAAATTTCCCAGTCTTGCTCCCCTTTCTTTTACAACCACAAATTCGCTTTCCCGTACAAGTCTCATATTTTCAAATTTTGCTGCAAACAGCGGTGCTCTGTGACGGAAAACATGGTCGTTTTCCGCTCCACGCCTTGTATATACCAGGTACAAATCCTCCCCGACTGTCATCCAGTGCTGCTGAGTGTTATAGTTCTGAAGAATACTTCCGTCATCCCATTTTAAAAGCTGAAGATCGGAATAATTCATTCCGTCCGTACTCATTGCAACAAGACCGCACTCGTCGTTGCGAAGCGTCATATAATAAATCCCGTTATGAAAAGCAAGGGATGGCTCATAAAGTCCTCTTCTTATGTGAATCGTAAGAGGACTGCCCATTTCAATCAGTTTTATTTCTTTTCCGTCAAAGGAGCAGCGAAGCACGCAGGAGTACATATTGTCTTCGCCCTTTTTTCTGTAATATACGGGAATAAGAAGCTCACCGTTGTCAAGCTCTACACTCTGACCGCTTCCGTTACCGCAATTTTCATAGTCCTCTGGCATTTCAAGAAATTTCATTTTTGAAAATTCATTCTTTTCTTTGTCATACACACTGTAAAAAGTGTATCTTCTGTTTCCTATTGGACTCATTCCGTCTTTTTCATATTCTGCCGTATGTCCCACAAGAATTATTTTATCTGTTTTTTTATGGTACATAGGTGTGGCATCACAGCCGACGGTTATGCTATTGCCATCTTCTATAGCTGCAAGGGGTTCCTGAACCTCAAAGGGAGTCCAGGTTTTACCTTCATCTTTGCTTGTGCTTACAAGCAGACCCGAAAACAAATCACAGCCTTCCACATTAAGATACTGCGCTGTGGCAAGCATTAAATCGGGCATATAACAGCATCTTGCATGAACAAGGCACTTTTCCCCATCATAACCTTTTCTTATTGCATAAGTTTCACATTTCATCTGTCCGTACTCCGTTTTTCAATTATTGGCTACATTATACATCAAAAGCTGAAAAACAGCAACCCTATTTTAATTGACTTTATCCGCAATCTATGATAAATTAGACTTAAAGTGTTTTTTCCGGAGGATACAAATGAAAAACAATATAAACTGTATTATTCTGTGTGCCGGTTCAGGTTCAAGAATGAAGGATGATTCAAAAAACAAGGTTTGCTTTGAAATTATGGGCAAGCCTGCCGTTGTAAGGGTTATAGAAAGTCTTAAAGAGTGCGGCATAGAAAAATTCATTGTGGTTGTTGGAAACAAGTGTGAAAGTGTTATGAGTGCCGTTGCCGGAATTGAAGGAGTTACTTTTGCTTATCAGAAAGAGCAGTCAGGTACAGGTAATGCTGCAATGTGCGGTCTTAAAGTGATAAATGAATTTGACATCGAGGGTCCGGTTTTAACGGTTATGGGCGATAAACTTATTGACAAGTCAGTTTTTGAAATGCTCATAAATGACTTTTACTCAAACAAAAGTGATATTTCTCTTATAACACAACCATCGGATTTCAACAGATCAGGCGGCAAAATTGTGCTTTATAACGGCAAAGTAACAGGAATTGTTGAACATCTTGATTTTCTTTTACTCAATGTAAAAGAAGAAATGAAAAAGGGCAAAACCAAAGAAGCTGTATTTGCAGAGCTCAATCTCAACGAGAAGCAGATTTCAAAAATAAACGGAAAACTTGCAAACAGCAATGCAGATGAAAGCTTTATTGAAATCAACGGAATTAAATTTTCTTCGGAAGATATAACTGCATCTCAAATGGTAAACTGTGCTACATATCTGCACAGCAGAAAAGCCATAAACGATTCCATATACGGTCTTACATCCGACAATGCACAGAACGAGATTTATTTTACCGATACGGTTAAAAATATTTCACAAAAGGGCAAGGTTACTTTTGTAAACGTAACCGAAAGAAAACTCATTCAGACTTTTAACACCATGGAGGAACTTGAAAATATAAACAACTTTTTCAAAGGGGAATTAAACTGATGAATAACATAAAAAAAGCATCCTCGTGGATAGATTTTTTTGAAAATACCGAAAGCAGGAATTTTCTTGCGCAGATTTACGGTAATGACAATATTCTTATTGAAGAAAAAAAAGAAAACTACCTGACGGTTTTAAAATCGTTTATTGAAAAATACGGCGACAAAGAAGTTGCCATTTCCAGAGCACCCGGCAGAATCAATCTTATGGGAAGACATATTGAACACCGTGGCGGAAACATCAACACCATCGCAATTCATAAGGAAACTTTAATGGTTGCATCAAAAAGAGAGGATGACAGAATAAACATATCAAACACCGACGAAAAATTCTCAGATGCTTCTTTTTCCGTGTCAGAAGAGCTCGGTCTCTATTCTGCGGAACTCTGGACTGATTATATTGACAGCAATGCAGTAAAAGAAAGAGTTGCAGTCAGCAAGGGACACTGGGTTAATTATGTAAAAAGTGCGGCTCTTCGTTTCCTTTTTGGCAATAACGAATTTGGCGGTATGGACATTATGTGCCTTGGTACAGTTCCCGTTGCAGGAGGAGTTTCCTCTTCTTCAAGTATTGTTGTGGCTTCAGCAGAGCTTGTGTGCCTTTTTAACAACCTTGATTTATCCGCAGAAGAATTTATATTACTCTGCGGTCAGAGTGAATGGTACGTAGGTTCACGAGGCGGTGCAGGAGACCACGCAGCTATCAAAAGCGGAGTTATTAATGCTTTTACCCCTATTGCTTTTGAGCCTGTAAAAGTACTTGAGCCTATAAACATTCCCGAAAACTATTCGGTAATTGTAGCAAATTCTTTTATCGAAGCCAAAAAAAGCGAGGGCGCAAAGGACAAGTTTAATCAGATGGTTGCGGCGTACGAATTCGGAGTTATGCTTGTTAAGAAAAACTATCCTCAGTACAAAGAAAAAATTATTCATTTGAGAGATATAAATACAGATAACCTCAACATAAGCGAAAAGGAGATTTACGAAATGTTAATGTCAGTTCCCCTTTTCCTTCCGTCGGACAAACTCTTTGAAGAAATTCCAACTGAGTTTCACGAAAAGGTTGAAAGAATCATTTCATCTCATGCACTCCCCGAAAGATACAATGTGCGTTCTGCACTTTTATACGGTATCTGTGAATGTGAAAGAAGCAAGGTTTGTGCAGAAATACTGAAAAGCGGAAAAATAAATGAATTCGCAGAGCTTATGAACATAAGTCACGACGGTGACAGAGTTATATGTACAACCGATAGCGGATCTGTTGATTATGATTATCTTGCCACTGATGAAAAGCTTATCCAACTGATTGAAAAATCAGCCAAAGGTGACAAAAGTACCGCTCTCTGGCGTCAGCCCGGTGGTTATGCATGCTCCATTCCCGGTATTGATACTCTCATTGACAGTATTTTAAAAGTGAAGGGTGTGCTGAGTGCGCAGATTTCAGGAGCAGGTCTTGGAGGATGTATTATGATTTTCTGCGAAAAAGCCTTTGAAAATGATGTTCTTGGATTTTTAAGAACAAATTACTATACCCCCAACGGCTTCCCTGATGGTGCCATTATTGTAAAACCGATTAAAGGTTCTATGTGTCTGTAAAGAATAAATATCCGCCCGCCATGAAGTGAACCCCATTCAGTTCACTATGCATGGTTTTCGTTATACAAAAAGAACTCATGCCTCATGGTATGAGTTCTTTTATATTCTTAAGATTTAAACATTTTCCGTTTTGTAATTCACATTAATTAAGACTCTGTATATACTTATGCATTGTTTCTGCAACAATTTTACTGTGTGCCACAGCCTCTACAACCGTTCTTGCTCCGTTTACCACATCGCCTGATGCAAATATTCCCTGACGGCTTGTGTTTCCGAGCTCATCGGCAACAAGAAGTCCTCTTTTGTTTGCCTCAAGCCCCGTAGTTGTAGAAACAATAACGTTTCTCGGACCCTGACTGATTGCAATTATAACCGAATCTGAGGGATAAAACTCGTCGCTTCCCTCAATTTCTATAACATTGCCGTCCTCCTCTGTAACCTTTCTGAAAACAACACCATCATCAAGAATTTCAACCGGCTTGAGATTGTACTGAAATTCAACGCCTTCAAGCTGTGCGTAACTGAATTCATATTCACTTGCCGCAACCTTGCTTTCAAGGGAGAAACAGGTAACCTTGCGGCTTCCGCTTCTGATTGCGGTTCTGGCCACATCCATTGCCGCATTACCTGCACCGATGATTGTAACTCTCTCGCCAAGCTTGTAAACGAACGGATTGTTAAGATAATTTATTGCAAAATGAACGTTGCCAAGGGTTTCTCCTTTAATATGAAGTGCGTTAGGTCTCCACACGCCCGTACCTATAAAAATAGCCTTATAGCCGTCACGGAACAAATCATCTATTCCGATTGCATCGCCTATTCTGATGTTCGGGCGTATTCTTATTCCTTTAAGCTCTATGTGACGGTACTGCAGATCGTCAAGCACGCTTTTGGGAAGACGGAATTCAGGGATTCCGTAGCGGAGAACACCTCCGATTTTGTCTTTGCCTTCAAAAATTGTAACCTGATAGCCGTAACGGGCAAGAATTATTGCAATGGTAAGTCCTGCAGGTCCCGAGCCTACAATTGCCACCTTGTTTCCGTTTGACTGTGCAGGTCCTTTTACCATTTTGGGGGCATAGGTATCTGAAATATAGTTTTCTATTGCAGAAAAATGAACGGGTGAACCTTTTCTGCCTAAAACACAGTGTCCCTCGCACTGCTTTTCGTGATTGCATATAAGACTGCAGATTGTTGTAAGAGGATTATTTTCAAACAACATTCTTCCTGCATCGTCAAGACGGTTCTCCTTTAAAAGACGGATAGCCTCGGGAATGGGAGTGTTAATGGGGCAACCTTTCTGACATAATGGGTTTTTGCATTGAAGGCATTTATTTGCCTCGTCTAATATATGAAGTGCCATCAGTTTTCCTCCTTAATAAAATACTTCAACAAGTGTAAGTCCGCAGGCAGGCAGTGTAACACCTGCTTTTTCTCTGTTTTTTTCTTCAAAAACTTCATTTATTACCGACGTTTCAAGCTCGCCTGTACCAATCTGCAGAAGCGTTCCCGAAATAATGCGGACCAGATTGTACAGAAATCCGCTTCCGTTGATTTTTATTGTTATTATGCCGCCAGATTCGGTAATATCTATAAAATTAATTGTTCTTTCAGTAGATTTTTTGGTTTTCTTAACCGAACTGAACCCCTTGAAATCGTGTCTGCCCAACAAAAGCTCTGAAGCAGAACGCATTTTTTCAACATCGGGCTTTTTATCCGTCTTGAACACGTATTTTCTTATAAACACATCGGGCTTTTCAGTTGCAATTTTATATTCATAAGTCTTTGAAACAACGTTAAGTCTGCTGTGAAAACGCTCGTCTGCCTCGCTTATTGAAGTTACAAGAATATCTTCGGGAAGATAGCGGTTAAGATAATCTTTGATTTCATTTAAAGACAAATCCGTTTCACACTTGAAATTAGCAACCTGACCTTTGGCATGAACGCCCGAATCGGTTCTGCCCGAAGCAAATATTTCAATATTTCTGCCGCACATCAGCGAAAGAACATTTTCAAACTTTTCCTGAATTGTGTTTCCGGTGTTCCCCTGCCTCTGCCAGCCGTTGTATTTGCTACCGTCATACTGAACGGTTATTTTATAATTTTTCATAAAATTCTCCATTCCGCCGCCATACGCCGGCACAAACAGTAATAAATTTTTCTTATCCGTATAGCAAGGAAAGATAAGAGATTTTTACGCCCATGTGCGTTTCTGAGCGAACGCGAAGAAAATTTCGCACGGGCTTTCAATCCGCCGGATGCAATAGCGGGAAAGGAACTTTCCCGTTACTGCCTTTAAACAAGTTTTATATTGTATATACACCATATAATCACCACATTAAGCACAACAAACAGCGGTACCAGAATGCGGAATTTTGTTTTTGAGGTCTTGTGATTAAACACAACCATTCCAAACATTGCACCCATACCGCCAAGCAGAAATGCAGGAAATATGAGTGTAGTTTCCCTTATTCGTCTTGCACCTCTTTTAGCAAGAATCTTGTCAATCCCGTACAGAAAAAACACAAGGAAATTCCATATCAAAAACAATATTTCCAAAATGTCACCTCTTTGATTTTGTAAGCTCATAGCTGTGATTTATCATATTTTTCACTTCAACTTCAGGAACACTTTCGTCAAGAATTACCGAGTTCCAGTGGATTTTATTCATGTGATAAGCCGGAATAACAGACTCAAAGCTGTTCCTTAAAATGTATGTCAGATTAGGGTCACATTTTAAATTCAGCCATATTTTCCCCTGACGTTCATAAATCGCCGCAAACATTTTTCTGTTGTCTTTGTGACGCATTATTGTCCAGTTTGTATCGCTGAACGGATAATCTTCATAAGTCTTTTTAAGGGACAGGCAAAACTCTATTGCCTCTTTTCTTTCTTTCATTTTGCATTCCTTATTCCTTTTAACGCTTTATCAAAACAGTATTATTTTCCCCATCCCAGGCAACTGTGCATCCCAAACCTTCTGCAACAGCTCTTGCAGAAACTAAGGTTCTGCCTGACAACACAAAAGGTGCAGTATCAAGGGTTACAGCCTTATCGTTTACATACATAACATTCTGACCGATGCTGACTTTTACCGTTGTATTGCCTCTTTCACCTGTAACGACCTGATTTTCTCCGTCCCAGTACACCTTTGCGCCAAGCTCTTCGAAAATTTTTCTCATTGGAACCATTGTTCTGTCGTGATACAAAACCGGTTCACGGTCAAACGAAACATTTTTATCATCAATTTTTACTGCTATCCCGTCTGACGGATGATTAATATAAATATCCGACATTGTTTCAAGAGTTTTTCCGTTATCAAATTCAGCCACTGCCTTAAGTCTGTGCATTCCCGGATGTTCAGATGCATCAAGCATAACTGTGTACGGAATGTCAGCTGATGAGCCTGCATATTCATCATCTATGTAATACGTAACCTTATTTGCCCTCGTATTATACCTATACGCATAGCAGGACACTTCAAATATGCTCTCTACGCCGGTCGAATCTGTTATTTGCCTGTAGCAAAAATCCGTATCATTATCATAGCCGTACTGAATAAACCTTTGTCCCTTTGTAAGCTTAAGGTATTCCTTTTGCAAAACAGGGTTTTCAGTCAATCTGTAATCGTTTTTTTCTCCTGAGCCATCCACATACCAGTCAAAATATGCAATAAGTTTAACCTGCGGATATATCATCGGCAGATAGTAATAAAACTCTCTTAAGCGCTGCAGGGCAAAATCTGTTGCATCTTCCCCTGTGTTAAGAAGCTTATGACCGCATCCCGATTCTGACAACATAATCGGCTTTCTGTCACCGTATTTTTCCACAATTTCTCTTAAACTGTGAACAGGCTCTGAATTTTTCCCTGTGTGAAAAACTATTTCATATTCTTCTTTCTGATTGGGATCTGCAAGGAAATACTTCATGGAATACAAAGATACCCCTACCCAGTCCACATACTCATCCCCGGGATAATAGTCGTCTGTGTTCACGTTCCAGTTTGATGTCTGATTCGGACTCCATACTATTGCCACATTTGGATTTCTTGATTTAAAATACTGAGAAACATATCTGAAAGCAGACACAAATTCTTCAGGAGTCACCTGTGTTTCCCATATATCAAACTCTGCCGCAAATCTCAGAAGCACGGGCACATCAGAATATCTTTGCAGCAAATCTGATATTTCCTTAATATTTGACTCCATATGGTATATATTTCTGATATCCTCCCCTTGCTTCGGACAGTTAAGTGCATATTCTACCGCAAGACCTTTTAAGTTTGCCTCGCGAAGAACAACCTCATTATAAGTCGGCAATTCCTGTCCCAGTTCCTGGTACACCAGAAGCATTGATTCATTTTCAAGTTTTGACCTTGTCTCTGCGCCTGCGCACAAACCAAATAAAACTCCGTTTTTCTTTTCATCAACCGCACTGTAATACACAGGGGTTCCGCCATCTGTATACAGCTTTATTTCAGAAGCATACTGCAATGCCTTAGCCTTCGCAACTTTTGCGCTGTCGTAATACAAGTCTTCCGTTTTTGCAAAATCATATAAGGCTTTATACATTTCTGCCGAATGATCATAATCTCCTGTTTGGGCATATGCATCACCTGCCTGATTATAACGGCTTACAATGACATTTTTCTTTTCCGGACAATCGGGTTCAGACTTCATAATTTCTATACTCTGCTTGCTGTATTCAATTATTTCCTCATAATTCCCTGTATTAAGAGCGTTTTCATATTTTTGGTTAACCGCCCAGAATTCCGTTGGGAATTCATACTTGGCACATACTACGGTACTTTCAAGCATTAATAAAAAACATAACGTCAATATGAAAAATTTTATTTTGTTCATCCCGCACTCTCCCGGTTTAAAATATTTTTTTGCCGCAACAGCAAATTTTGGTATCGAACTATAAATCTATTTATATTATACTCCTGTTATATATCAAAATCAACCTTAATAAATATAAAGGAAAAAAGGATGCTCATGCATCCTTTTTAGCTACACATTTTACAACAGTATATCCTCCCCAGACGAGACCAGCCATAATGCAAAAGCCTACAAAGGTCAGGAAAACTGCCGTCCATCCGAAATTATCGGCAATAACGCCCAGACCATAAGAGCTTATTGTACTTCCAAGATAACAAAATCCGTTTAAAATTCCCGCAAAGAAGCCGGAATTTATTTTGTCTCTCATAAATAAAGGATAAATACCAGTAAGCAAACTGTTTAAGCTTGTTGCAAGGAAGTTTACAGCAATCAGTCCAAGGAGCATAATAACCACCAGCTTAAGGGACATACTTCCGATTATAGCTCCGATTATAACAGCTATTGCCGCAAAAACCACCGTGCAATGAGTTACATAATCGGGGATTTTTTTATGCACCGACAAAGCAAATGCATTTCCGAATATAGCAAGAATCGGCAAAAACAATGTGAGCAGAATTGAAAGCGAGTCACTCATTGAAAATTCTTCTTTGAGAATTGACGGAACCCAGGTGGTCAACCCGTCCTTTATCAAGTTAATGCCTATTGCACAAAAGCAAAGGGCACAAATTGATGTGCGAAAAACATTCAGTTCACCTTTTCCGGTGATTTTCTTTTCAGACGCATTTTCTTTAACTTCCTTAAGAGGTTCATCCTCTTCATCCTTTTCGCGTTTTGCCGCAGACACTGCTTTGTTGTACATAACAAGCCATATAAGTGCCACTGCACCTACCGCAAATGCCGCAGTGTAAAATGAAAGCTTGAATTTATCAAGAGCAGCAAAAATCGAACTTAAGCCGTAAATTATAAGGGTTCCCGCCGCAACGGTTGTTCCCATAATTACGCTTGAAGTACTTAAATTTTTCTGAGGCATAGCTTCCGAAATAAGCCTGATAAGGGTTGGCCAGAGTACGGATAAAGTAAATCCGTTTATAAGCCACAGCCATTTTATAATTGAAAATTCAGTGCTTACTGCCACGATAAAATTAATAATTGAAGAAATAAGAAGGCTTGAAAAAACCACCCATTTTATATTGTACTTTTTACAGAAAAGCCCGTTAAATACCTGACCTGCTCCGTAGGCAAAAAAGAAAAACGTAGGTGCCGTTCCCGCCTGCGCCTTTGTTACACCGTAAAATTCTATTATCTGTGTAATATTGGCGGAATAATTAATTTTTGCAAGGCAGGAAATGGTATAAACAAGCCACCCCAGCAAAATCAATAACATAGCTCCGCTTCTTTTGTTTTTCATAATTGAGCCTTCTTTCATACAAACTAAAACCACAAATGATTTTATCACATATTTAAAAAAAATTCAAGTATTATGGCAGCAACAGTACTGTTGCATAATTGAACTTTGAATAAATCAGGTATTCTTCATTATAACTGAACCGATACATTCGCTTACATTCTCGCAAGCCTCAAAACAGTCAAATATTTCACGCCGGGAAATTGTTGAAAGAACCTCCTGAGGATTTACGTATAATTTACATAATATAATAAAAATATTCTGAATAGGAATTATGATTTTATGAAAACACGAAAGCAAACATACGGTGATAAAAATTTGGTCGGTAAAAATATAGAACGATTAAGAAAAGAAAAAGGCATTAAGCAAAAAGACTTTATTGCTCAAATTCAAATTATGGGGTGCGACATGAACCCCACCGGTTATTCGAAACTCGAAGGACAGATACGAAGTGCAACAGATAAAGAACGCTATGTTATAGCGAAAATTCCCGGTGTCCCAATTGAAGAATTGTTTGACAACCCAAAATAGCACCTGATTATGAAGAATCAGGTGCTATTATATTGTCTGTGGTTCAAGTCTGGTTCAAAACTGCTTGGCATCTACCCTTTTGTTTCAAAATTGATTCACTTCGTGAACTTGTTTCTCACGAGTCAACATCAGAAAACATAACAGAACCATAGAGATATTTTTGTTTAAGTGATATTCCAACTTCGTCGGAGTGATATTTTTGATAAATCAAAAGTGATATTGAAACCTTCTGTTTCAGTGATATTATTATAAGCAAAGCAAATAACAAGGTTCTGTCGCAGACAGGTTCTTATATTTCTTCCTTAGACTCGCCGTAGGCGAATATCACTGTCCGAAGGGCAATATACTTTGTTTTGTTCCTTAATATATTCTGTCCTGATTTCTTGTTCCTCGTCAGTGAGGTAGATTTGGTCCTTCTGCATAATTTCGTTTATATTAATTTCGTTGCTGATTTTATTCCACTTCGCATAGACCACATCATTGCAGGTGAATGTGAATTCCGTTACCTGATTCTGCTTTGTTCGGGGATCGGTAAACCATCCTTCGAAGGTGTATCCCTCTCTTGTAGGTACATATTCTTCGAGGCTGATTTTAATTCCATACATTTTTGTTACAGGCCTTATGTAACTTCCTGTTTCTGTTGCGAACCTCAGCGTGCAGAATCCTCTGATTCCAAGTTCGTTATCGAAGGTTACTCGGTACTTACTGAGCCACCAAGGTTTTGCAGTTGCCGATGCTGTGGTTGTCATCAGCATCA
>CAZMHL010000005.1:0-24385 GCA_964566065.1 uncultured Eubacteriales bacterium | reverse complement strand
TATAGTATTTATAACTGAATGCAGAAAACTCTCAAATTTGAGAGTTTTCTTTGTTCGTTCCGAATCATTTTTTCCTATCCATAAAAAATGAGGTGTAAAAATATTTACACCTCATTTTTGATCAATATAAGTAAAACGAAAACAATTGCAACAAGCAGAAATATGTAAGCCTTCGGGCTTTGGGGGAGCGGAGGCTCTTCTGTTTTAAAGTCGGGGTTGTATGCGTTTTTAACAAGCTCATCAAACCCATGAGGAACATTCTGCTCGGGCAGAGCCTCTTTTAACTTTTCTGTAAGGTTATCCATTTTGCTCCTCCTTTGATATCTTGTTTTTAAGAGCTTTTCTGGCGCGGTTTAACCGTGATTTTACCGTTCCCTGATTTATTACAAGAATTTTTGAAATTTCATCGTAGGAAAATCCGTAAATGTCTTTAAGCACAATAATTGCTCTTTGGTTGACGTCAAGCTTTTCAAGTGCATTGTAAATCTTTCGTATGCTCTCGTTTTTTTCAAACATTTCATCAACAGTTTCAAAAGACTGTGTGTTTTCCTCAATGGGAACAAATTTGATTTTTCTGTGCTTTTTAACAAAGTCAATGGCAGAATTGGTAACAATCCTGAAAATCCAGGTGGAAAATCTGCTTCTTTCTTCAAAATATTTTATGTTATTATATATTTTAATAAGCGAATCCTGGGATATATCCATAGCATCATGACTGTTCATTGCAATTCTGTAGGCTATGTTATAAATCTGCTTTTCGTAAAGTTTTATAAGTTCTTCAAAAGCTTCGTGGTTTCCCTCTTTTGAAAGGGCAATAAGTTCATTTTCTTCCAAAAAAATTCACCTCTTTATTCGGCTGCTTTTAAAAGATTGTCAAGAGTTGTTTCACTCATCTCGCCGTTTTTGATGTTTTTCATAATAATTCTGCCCTCGTCGGTTATCCACATAAGAATGGTAATGTTCTTAAGCTCGGCGTACTCTTCTGCATCGTACATTGTGCCCTTTTTAATATAGGTTTCAACGGTAAGACCTTTTGCACGAAGACCGAATGCGGTTTCGTGGAGAGATTTTGCATTGTCTGAACCAACAAGCACCAGAGGAACATTGATGGCATTTTTGATTTTGTCTGTGTAAAGTATTTCAAGAAGAATGTCCATATCAAACTGTGCACAAATTGAATTTTCCGTATCCTTGCCTTTTAGGAAATTCTTGTCTTTGTATTCTCCTTTAATTTCAAAAGTGTCCTTTTCTTCAAAAAGAACGTAGCTGTCAATTTCATAATCCGAAACGGTGCTTTTAAGCTCATTGTAAATGTTTCCCGGTGCGGAAACCTTGATGTAAAAGTCTTTCAGGTCAATTGCAAGAGCAATATTTACACAAAGAAGTATTACCTCTGCATAGGCTTTAATACTATCTTCTCCAATCAGGGAGAACATAATACCGTAATTGTTAATATTGTAAAGTCTCAGAGGGCAGATTTCGTCTTTAAGAAATTTTTCAGCAGCGGACAGCACTCCGTTACATGTGTTTTCTGAATAAGGAATGAAAATCTCACCGTAGGTATAGGTTTCAAGAACCTTAACTGAAGTTTGTTCAATATTGTTTTTAAGCTTTCCCTCGTTTGAGTAAATAATTCTGTTTAACATAAAATAACACCTCGGATAAATTATATAACCTTTTTATTGTATTTGCAAGATTTTTATGTTAAAATCAAAATGAAGGACGGAGAAATTTTATGAACAGAATCTGTGTTGTTGCAGTAAATTCAAAATATACACATTCATCTCTTGCAATCCGCTATTTCCGTGAAAACTGCGGATGCGGAATTTTTGAATGCTCTGTAAATGACAACATCCTTGATGTGTTTTCAAAAATGAGCGGAATTGATGCGGATATTTTTGCATTCAGCACCTATATCTGGAACGTGGAATATGTTTTAAAGCTTGCCTCAGTTCTGAAAGAAGCGGATGAAAATATAAAAATAATCTTAGGCGGTCCCGAAGCGGGCTATAATGCGGAAAACATTCTCAAGGAACATTCTTTTGTTGACGGCGTCATAAAAGGCGAGGGAGAGTACGCTTTAAAAGCTTTGCGAGAGGAAAACGTAGATGTTCCTAATTTTATTTACAGAAACGGCGATGAACTCGTTGAAAACAAGTGTATGCCCGTAGACCTTGAAACTCTTGCTTTTCCGTATAAAGAAGAAGATTTGCCATCTCTTGAAAATAAGCTTGTATACTTTGAAGCTTCAAGAGGGTGTCTTTACAACTGTACTTACTGTCTTTCGTCTTCCGAGGGTAAAACAAGATATTTTTCAATGGACTACGTTTTAAAGAGCCTTGACTTTTTTATAAAAAATGAAATTCCTCTTGTGAAATTCGTTGACAGAACCTTTAACGAAAATAACGAAAGAGCCTGCAAAATTGCAGAATACATAGTTGAAAATTCAAAAACAACTCATTTTCATATGGAGATCGCACCTCAGCTTTTAACAGATGAGTTCCTTGATATTGTTTCAAAATCTGACGGAAAAATTCAGTTTGAAATGGGAATTCAGACAACCAATCCCGACACAATGAGGGCAATTAAAAGAATTTACGACAAGGAAAAAGTCAAAGAAAAAATCCTTAAAATACCAAAGTGTGTACACACTCATCTGGATCTGATTGCCGGGCTTCCTTTTGAAACAAAGGAAACCTTTAAGCAAGGCTTTGACTTTGTTTATTCAATGAAACCCGATATGCTTCAGCTTGGTTTTCTGAAAGTGCTTCACAACACGAAAATTAAAGAGGATGCAAAAGAGTTTGACATAAGAACAACAGCTTTTCCGCCCTATGAGGTGATTTCCACACAAAGTATGTCAAAAGAAGACATAATTTCAATAAAAAACACCGAAAAAGCGGTTGACAGAATTTATAATTCGGGAGCTTTTAAAGAAACACTGTCAGCTCTTGATTTAAAAGAACCCTTCAGCTTTTTTGAAAAGCTCGGAGAAAAAATGTGGGAATTTGAAAAGAATGCACCGCTTTCAAGAAGAAAGCTTTATGAGCTTGTGCTCGAAGCGGCGGGAGGAGAATACAAATCCGTTATAGCTTTTGATTTTCTTAAAAACAATTTAAAGGCATCCTTGCCTGAATTTTTGAGTGACAACGAAAGCACCTTTGAATTTTTTGATGAAATAAGAAAGACGGACAGATACAAAGGAAAGAAGATAAAGGTTGAAAAGTCGGACAATAAGTTTTTTGTAATATGCGGAAACAATGTTGAAGTAATTAGCAATAATTAAGGTCTGATTTAAGGAAAAGGAAGTTTATGAAAAAAAGAATTTTAGCTTTTTTACTTACATTTTTAATATTGTCTGGGTCTTGTGTTCAGGCGGCTGATTACGGTCAACTGCTTCTTGACCGTGGAATTATTTCCGGTGATGAGAACGGATTGCGCCCATACGACGTTGTTCTTCGCTCTGAATTTGCAAAGATGCTTTGTAATGCCTTTGGCTTCGAAATGGAATCGGAGGCTGTTTTCGGTGATGTAAATAAGTCCGACTGGCATTATAAATACATAGCAGCTCTTTATGAAAGAGCACTTTTAAAGGGCGATGAAAAGGGAAATATGAACCCGGATGACTACATCACCAGAGCGGAAATGGCAGCAATCCTGGGACGAATTACGGGAAGATCAATGATGAGCGTTCCTTTTGCTGATAAAGACAAAATTCCCGATTGGGCAACTTTGTATGTTTCCAAGCTCTACCAGCTTAAAATTATAACAGGAAATGATGACAATACCTTTTTGCCTGAAAATAATCTGACAAGAGAAGAATGCTTTATAATCTTTTCCAGAATTATAGAAAAGAATTTTTCGGGCGGTGACGGAAGCAGGGATAATCCTTACATTATCACGGAAGGATATCAGTTCCATAACATTAAAAATAATCCTTTTGCATCTTACAGACTTGGAAAAGATATTGATTTTACCGATGTTGATATAGAGCCCGTAAAGGCATTTTACGGTAACCTTGACGGAAACGGATATAAAATAATCAATCCTTCCACCAACATAAATGCAGACTATGCTTTGTTTGAAAAAATAATGAACGGAGCAGAGGTTAGAAACCTGACTCTCGTGTGTCCTGAAAACTACTTTTCCGTTACCCTTGAAAACTACGGAAGAATTTACGGATGTGCAAACATTTCCTTTAACAATGAAAACGGACAATACCAGTTTTCAAACTACAAGGGAGCAATTGCTTCAAAAAATTTCGGCAGAATTGAAAATTGCTACAACACCTCGCTTGTTGTAAAGAAACCCACAGATATATCGGCAGGTGCAATCTGCGGATATAATGAGGGAGAAGTTATCGGATGTATTAACTACAACAGGAATACATCCGTAATCATCGGTGAAAACAGAGGCAAATCGGAAAACTGTCGGAACTCTTCCGAAACACCCGTTTTTGCAAATGAAAACTACACAGATTTTGCCGGCGGTGACGGAAGTTTTTCAAATCCTTACAAAATTGTAACTCCGCTTCATTTTGAAAACATAAGGAAATTTCCCGATGCAAACTATAAGCTGATGAATAGTCTGGATTTTTCCTATCTTTTTAAAAGCGGATTTGAACCGATTGAAATGTTCAGCGGAACCTTTGACGGAAATGATTATAAAATAACGGGAATAATTCAGTCAAAAGAATTTGGCGGTATTTTTAAAACCAATAGCGGTGAAATTAAAAATCTTACGGTTGACGACTGCGACATAAAGGCTGAAAAGTCGGCGTCAATTGCAATATACAATAACGGAAGTATAGTAAACTGTATGAACGGAGCGGACACGGACGGAATAATCGCTTCGGGAATAGCTGTTTTTAATAACGGAAAAATTGAAAACTGCGCAAATACCGGTAAGCTTTACGGATTTAACGTTTGTGCAGGAATTTGTGCATACAATTCAGGTGAAATAATAAACTGCATAAACACCGCGAGTCTTGAGGGGGAAGGTTCGGCAAGTAAAATTTGCGGAATTGCTTCGGGCGGTACAGTGGAAAACAGTATGGCGTACGGAGATATGTATTTTATAAGCTCCATCGGAACAGTTTATCCCATTTCCGACGGCACTTACGAAAACTCTTATTTTTATAACCGTTACGAAAGCAAAGACGAGGGCGGACTTAATTTCAAAGAAATAATATCTGTGGAAAAGCTTGCAGGTTTTGATTTCGAAAATGTGTTTGAAATGAGCAATTATGGTTTTCCTGTTCTTAAGGGGATGGATTTCTCGGGGGTTAATTTCCCCGTAAGCTATGCCAATGGCGACGGAAGCAAAGAGAATCCGTTTATCATAAGAAATGTGAACGACCTTTATAATATGAGAATGTACAGTGAAGGTTATTTTGTTCTTGCATGCGATCTTACTTACATTGCTTATGATGCACAGCCGTCACTTCTGAACAATGCAGGAAAAGGGTTCAGACCAATGGAAAGCTTTAAAGGTGTTCTCGATGGGAAAGGTTACACGATTTACAATCTTAACATCCTTTGCTCCAATGAGGAAAATGTGGGGTTTATACGGATAAACGACGGAACTGTAAAGAATCTTACGCTTTCCGATTCCCGCATTGAGGGAAAAAGAAATACGGGTGCAGTGTGCGGAAGAAATTCAGGGGAGATTATAAACGTTATCTCAAGAGCATCAAGAATAGGTTCCGTTAATGACAATTCAGGCGGTATTTGCGGAATAAACGAAGAAACCGGAAAAATTCAGGGATGTGTGAATATAAGTGACGTGTTCTCTTCCGTTTCGGCAGGCGGTATCTGCGGAATAAATAACGGACATATTTCAGGCTGCACAAATATGGGCGGAGCAGTAACAAATTCAGTTTCAACCAACGGCTCTGCAGGTGGTATTTCCGCAATAAACAATTCGCTTATAGAGCAGTGTGCAAACAATTCAAAGGTTTACATTTATTCCGACGTGGGTTTTGCGGCGTGCGGCGGAATAACAGGAATAAACGGCGGCAGAGTGCTTAACTGTTACAATACGGGTGAGCAGATAGGAAAAACAACTTATGTTTGCTATGTGGGCGGAATAACCGGTTACAGCAATTCCTCACAGATGACAAACTGTTACAACATCGGTTATAGCTCTGCAACCTCTGAAAATGCAAAGCTTGGTTCAATTGTAGGCGGGGGAATTTCCGCAAAAATGTCAGGCTGTTACTACGATGCAACTCTCACAAGCCCTTCAGGAGATTACACCTTAAAGGCAAATGGTTGTACGGCGCTTTCTACCGAAGAGATGACGGATTTTTCAAGCTATAAGGGGTTTAATTTTAAAAATATATGGACAGAAGACGGAAATGAGGATTACAATTTCCCTCAACTCAAGAAGAATCCGCATATTTCAAGAAGCAATAACGATAATATCAGAGATTTTGCGGGCGGTTGCGGAACCTTTGAAAATCCGTACAGAATTATGACTCCGCATCAGCTGGATAATGTGAGAAAGTATCCGGGAAGCACCTTTATTCTTCTTAACGATATTGATATGAATCAGTATTGTAAGACGTACGGTTTTGAACCGATAGGGGACAGTCTTTTCGGGTTCTACGGAACATTTATGGGTGAGGGTCATACAATTTCAAATCTTAACGTTACATCAAAAAATGCGGGCGGACTTTTTAATGTGAATTATGGTGAAATTTACAATCTGAACGTTGAAAACATTTCCTTTGCATCTGATATATCTGGAGGAATTGCCTGTGTGAACGCAGGACTCATTTACTGCTCTTCCGTAACTTTTGATTCAGAGCATCAGGGTAAAGATTTAATGATTGGCGGAATAGCTGCAACCAACAAATCGGGCGGTATGATAATTTCCTGCGGTGTAAACGGACAGATGTACCTTTCGGCATCCAATATATATTTCGGCGGAATTACCTATAACAATATGGGTGTAATTGCAGGAAGCTTCAACAATGCCGAATTGTTTGTTCAGAAAGCCGTAACAGCTACGGCGGGTGGAATAGTATCCTCAAACAGCGGAACTGTTTCCGACTGCATAAATTACTGTAATATTTACATAGTTCCCGAGGCTGACAGTACTGCAGGCGGTATATGTGCAGTTTCAACGGGTGATATTGTAAATTCAATCTGCACCGCAAACAGTATCCTTGCAAGACAAAGAGGCGGAATCTGTGCATACTTCAATTCGGGTAAAATTTATAATTGCTATTTCAGAAATGAACTTGAAAATGCAACCGCAAACGGAGAGACGGAGGGTGTTTACAGACTTTCTGACGAAGAACTCTGCACAAAGGCAAAATACAATGAGCTTGATTTTGATTCCATGTGGTATATGGAAGACGGAATGTATCCGCTTCTGCTTGAAGCATTTATCTACAATATGTAAGAATGTTTGATTGCACTTTTGCCTTTCCCTCTTGACAAATTGCCGATAAATAGTGTAAGATATATCCGGACAGTTCGAAACCATCCTGTCCTAAAACAAAACTATGGGCTTTCTTAAATAGGATTACTGCGCCCATAAGGCGCAGTTTTTTTATGCCCTTTCAGAGAAAGGAAACGGAAAAATGACAAATGAATTATTACTTATGGGATCTGTGCTGATTATCTACGGAGCGGTGCTTGTTGCATATAAGCTGTTCGGGAAAAGCGGACTTTATGCAATGACGGTAATAGCAACAATTCTCGCAAACATTGAAGTGCTTATTCTTGTAGACGGTTTTGGTATGGAAATGACACTGGGAAATGTAATGTTTGCGTCAACCTATCTGATTACTGATATTTTAAGTGAAAATGAGGGTAAGAAAAGAGCTGCAAAGGCTGTGTGGATAGGTGTGTTTACATCGGTTATAATGCTTCTTTTCACTCAATACTGGATGTTGTACACTCCAAACAGCTCCGATTGGGCATTTGAACCGATATCAATGATTTTTTCAACAACACCGAGAATGCTTCTGGCAAGCTTTCTGGGATATGTAATATCCCAGCGTTTTGATGTGTGGCTCTACCATAAATGGTGGGATTTCACAGAAAAAAAGACAGGTGAAAAAAAGCCATATCTGTGGCTTCGTAACAATGGTTCAACACTGGTTTCCCAGATTGTAAATACGGTTATTTTTACACTTACTGCCTTTTACGGCTGGTATGATAACAAAACTCTTATGTCGGTTATGTTTTCAAGCTATGTGATTTATATTTTCACAAGTCTGCTTGATACTCCGTTTGTATATATTGCCAGAAAAATGAAAAAGAACTCGCTAAGGTGAAGTGTCCTTGAGGACACTTTCTGAAAAACATAAAACCTCTCAAAAGCTTAATAAAGCATATTTGAGAGGTTTTATTCAGTTAGTGATATTTTATTCGCCATTAAACTGCCTCGGCAGAAGCAAGTTCTTTTGTTTTTTCAGATATGAAGTATGCTCGTTGCAATCTGAAAATAAATAACAAGGCTTAAAGCATCAACAATTGTTGTAATAAAGGGACTTGCCATAACGGCAGGGTCGAGCTTTATTTTTTCTGCAAACAGTGGGAGAATACATCCTATCAGCTTTGCAATAACAACCGTTGCAACAAGTGTGATGGAAACAACAGATGCAACCTCAATTCCGATTCTGTCAATAAACATAAGCTTTAAAAGGTTGATTGCTGCAAGGGTAAGACCGCACAAAAATGCAACCCGTATTTCCTTCCACATTACCTTAAACATATGTGAAAATTCAATTTCTCCCAAAGAAAGACCTCGGATTACCGTAACGGACGACTGTCCGCCTGCATTACCACCCGTACCCATAAGCATAGGGATAAAGCTTGTTAAAATAACGAATTTTCCTAAAGCTTCTTCGTAAAAGCTTATAATTCCGCCCGTAAATGCGGCAGAAATCATAAGGAACAAAAGCCATGGGATTCTTTGCTTGAAGGTTTCAAAAATACCTGTTTTAAGATAGGGCTTTTCTGATGGCACGATAGCTGCCATTCTTTCAACGTCCTCCGTTGCCTCTTCTTCCATAACGTCAACAGCATCATCGACAGTTACGATACCAACAAGTCTGTCTTCCTTGTCAACAATGGGAAGGGCGATAAGGTCATATTTTGTAAAAATGGCCGCAACGTCTTCTCTGTCATCTGTTGTAATGGCTTTTATAACGTTTGTGTCCATTAAATCTTCAATGAGTGCATCGGGAGATGCAAGAACAAGGTCTTTTAAGGATACAACGCCCTCAAGCTTTCTTTTTGCATTTGTAACATAGCAGGTGTAAATCGTTTCCTTGTCCATTTCATTTTTGCGGATGTAGGCAATTGCCTCTCCGACAGTCATAATCTTTTTGAGGGAAACGTACTCTGCCGTCATAATTGTTCCCGCACTGTTTTCGGGGAATTTTAAATATTGGTTGATAAGATTTCTTGTTTTTGGTGAGGTGTTCTGCATAACACGTTTTACAATGCTTGCAGGAAGCTCCTCAATCATATCAACCGCATCGTCCGTTGCTAAGTCCTCCATAATGTGGGAGATTTCAACGTCGGATATACTCTGGATAATTTCGTGCTGCTTATCAATCTCAAGATAAGCAAAAACGTCCGATGCAAAGTCTTTGGGAAGAGTTCTGAAAATAACAAGAGTTTTTTCAGCTTCAAGACCGCTGATAAAATCAGCAACATCGGATTCGTTCATTTCAATCAGGATTTCCTGAACTTTTTTGTATCTTTTTTTATCAATAAGTTCAAGAAGTAAATCTCTGACAGTTGTGATTTCTTCCATATCCTTTTCCTCCAATCATTTAGTTTTATGATTGGCAACACAAACAAAACCTAACCGCAGATGGACTTGTCGGTTACGGTTTTTTGTATTCTTATGTTGCACAATCGCCCGTTACCGCCGGCGTCCATAAATTCACTTCCTTTTCTGTATTTTTGATTAATATTAAAATTATATCACAACTTTCATCAAATTTCAAGTAGGGAGCGGGTTCTGGTCTATTTATATTTTACATTCTGATTTGTTGTTATTGCTCGTTTTTACTTATCTGTTTTAAAACAGCTTTACACTCTTTGTTATCCGTAATAATTTACCAGTGCCGAAATAAGCTGACCGTCGCAGTTTTTCCAGAAGTCAACGTCGCAAACAACAATTAAGTTTTTCTTTGCTCGTGAAATTGCAGTGTTTATAAGCTCAAGTCCCTTTGAACGTTTGTTCATACTGTCGGTGAAATACATGTTTTCTCTGTCGCAGACGGATAAAATAACAGTATCCCATTCCTGACCCTGGGCTCTGTGAACAGTCATAACTCTGTCGGTGTATTTTTTAATAAGCGCCTCCTGATTTTTGTAAGGAGTGAGAACCATATAATCCAACAGGTTAAAGTCCTTAATGGCTTTGTCAATCGCCAGAGCCTCTTTTAAATTTTCACGGGTGCTTCCTGAAGTACCTTTTGCATCAATTACAACAATGTTTGTTTCATCCTCGGCAAGGGAGGTAAAGTGGTTTTCATAAACGTAATTTTCCAGAATTTCCGTAATACCGCTTCCGAAACGATGAGTTTCATTAAGGTCGGCTTTCGCAGTATATTCAAATCTTGGAGGAACGTTTGCAACAAAGCCCTCAAAAATGTCCTCAATGCTCTTTTCAAAAACTTCTTCTGCATAAACTGCTGACTGTGACCATATAACTGCCGGGCGAAAGGAAGGATTGTTAAAACAGTTTTCATCCATTTCGCAAACGGGCGGAAGCTGCATATGGTCGCCGAGAAAAGTTACAGGGCAGTCCATTGCAAGAAGTGTAACCGCTTTTACAAGACTTAAATAGCAGGCTTCGTCAAGGAAAAGGTGGGAAGCTTTTCTCTCGTTTTTTTCCATAGCTTTGTTCATTTTAAATGCAATGTATTTGTCAACGGTGCAGGCAATAATTCTTATGTCATTTTTAATAAGATACTGAAAAAGGTTTTCCCTTGCACCTGCAAGTTCTTTGCCCAGACGCTCAATTTCAGCAACGGAAATTTCCCCGTACTTTTTTTCGGCTTTTTTAATAAATTCGTCAAGCTTCTTTTTGAGCAGGGGGCTTGTTTCCTCTTTTGCCGCCTCCTGCTTCATTTTAATGCAGTTTAAAATTTCCTCTTTCTTCTGATTAAATTCATTCACAAGTCTTACAATTATTTCCTTTTCACAAACCTGCGGATAGGTGTATGAAAGGCTTTCGGTTGCAATGCCCAGCCTTGCAATATGCGATAAATCAAAATTTTCTTTTTCAAGAACGGGGAGAATTCCCGACAGAGTCTGGTCAAGGGCGGCATTTGTAGGAGCTGTAATGAAAATTATGCCGTCGTCATTTTTTAAATAGTTTAAAAGGCAGTTGGCAAGAACATATTTTGTTTTGCCTGTTCCGGGAGCTCCCCAGATGTATGAAAAAGGCTGTGAGAAAATTGTCCTGATTGCTTTTTCCTGGCAGGCTGACGGTTTTATATTTTCGCTTAAATATCCGTTGTAGCTTATTTTAGGCAGAGCTTCGGGAAAGGTTACGCTGTCGCCGAAGCTTTTGTACCATTTGATTACTCTCTGCACTAAAAATCTCATATCCGCAAGAATAAAAATGTCTGCTGCTTTTATATTTTTAATATGGTCGTAAAATTCTACCGTAACAGTTTGGGCGTTGATGTTGCATTCTTTAACATCAAAATCCTCCTCGCTGTAGCGCACGCCTTTTATTTCAATTTCAAAACCGCAACTGTCGTAAAGCTTCTTTGAAAGGTGCAGAAAAAAGACCTTGCCATCCCTTTGGATAAGGTCATTAACGGGAATTCTTTCAATTCCCAGATCGTTGTCCGCCAGATACTTAAGATAGATTTCCGACCCTTGTATAAAGCTGTCTTTAATCTGTTTAATGTCCATAAACAAAGTATAGCACAAATCGGCTGATTGTACAATATTCATTGACAAAACAGGTTGTTTATAATAAAATATTCAAAAGGCGGACGTTACTGTCTGCCTGTTCCTGATTAATTAAGCTTATTAATGAATAAGGAGGGTTAGCTATGGCTGATATTAAAGCTTTCGGTGTTGCGGGAGACGGCACCCTTGAAGAAACGCATAAAATCCAGAGTGCGATTGAAGAATGCGCAGAAAAAAACGAAGTTCTTGAATTTACGGAGGGAATCTATCTTTCATTTCCTCTTGAACTTAAGGATAATTCAAATATTCACATCGGTGAAAATGCCCTTTTGAAAGCCTGTGAAAACTGGCAGGGATGGGAAAGGACAGACAAAATGCCTTTTATTCGCGGAGAGGGAAAAAGTAATATAAAAATCGCAGGAAAAGGCATAATTGACTGCAGCAGAGAAGCTTTTCACGATTGCGAAGGAGCTCCTGTTTCAAGACTCCGTCCTGATAAAACAATTGCATTGTATGATTGCACAGATGTAACCCTTAAAGACTTTACAATAAAGGATTCCGTTTGTGAAAATATCTATCTTAAAAACTGCAAAGATGTAAAAACAGAAAATATTATTATAAGAAATCCCGAATGGTGGAAATCTCATAACAGCGACGGAATTGCAGTTTCAGGCGGTGAAAACATTGAAATTTCAGCTTGTGATATTGAAACGGGTAATGACGGCATTTCAATGAAGACCGCAGAGAATGAAACTTTAAAAGGCGTAAAAATTTCAGACTGTCTTATAAGAACTTCAAGAACAGCTCTGAAAATAGGTACAGCTCTTTACGGGGATGTTTGTGATGTGGATATAAAAAATATTAAAATTGAAGACCACAGAGAAAAGAATATTGTAAGACATCCCGAACAGGGAGGTCACGTCTGGTCAGCTGTTTCGCTGATTACTTCAAGAGGCGGAAATATAAGCAATATTACTGCAGATAACGTGGTTGCCGATTTTGCAAATACGCCAATTCTTATGGTGGCAGAACAGAAGTTTGGTGTAACTGAAAACATCGGTAAAATAAGTAATGTTTCAATAAACGATTTTCACGTTAAGCACGCAATAAGAGCCGCACAGATAAACATTGCCGACGGCTGTGTTGCGGAAAATATAAAAATTACAAACAGCACCATTGTAAATTACGAAAATCACGACGGCGAATTCAAATGCGAAACCGCTTGCGGAAGATGGTATCCTGCCGGATACACCTTCGGGCACATGCCTGCCTACGGACTTTACGGAAACAACGTTAAAAATGTTGAACTTTCGGGAAGCGTTTTCAAAGAAGACGTGTACTCAAAAAGACCGTCAACAATTTTAAAAGGCGGTGATGCACTATGACAGATATAAAAAGTCTTGGAATACTTTGTGAGGGCGATTGCGAAACAGAAAAAATTCAGAGAGCAATAGACTGGTGTGCTCAGAACGGCGAGGTTCTTTACTTCAGTGAGGGAACATACGTTACTGCATCTCTGGAGCTTAAAGACAACAGCCGCATTTATCTTGATGAGAATGCAATAATTAAAGCCTCTGAAAATGAGGATGACTGGAAAAATTACAATTTGTGTCCTCTTATAAATGCAGACGGCAAAGAAAATATCACAATTGAAGGAAAGGGTCTGATTGACTGCAGCGGTGATAAATATCACGATTTCGACGGTAACCGTTCCCTGGGCTATCGTCCTGATGCCACAATTTATTTCAAAATGTGTAAAAACATAAAGCTTTATGACTTTACAGCGGGAAATTCTGTAGCCTGGACAGTTCATTTTAATGACTGTGAATATGTAGGCATTGAAAGAGTTAAATTGAGAAACCCCGACTGGTGGTGCGCTAAAAGCAATGACGGCTTTGATATTAACGGTTGCCGTCACGTGAAAATAAAGGATTGTGACGTTGAAGTGGGTGATGACGGAATCTGTCTTAAAAACTACGAATACGGCGAAGAAGAAAGAAAGCCGATGCACGACATTCTGGTCACAGACTGCACTGTCCGTTCAACCTGCGGAGCACTTAAAATCGGAACTGAAACCCGCGGCGATATCTACGATGTAAAATTTGAAAATATCAAAATTGAGGATCACAGAAATCCGAATATTTTCAGACATCCTGATTTCGGAGGTCACACTCTTACCGCAATCGCAATTCATTCAAACGACGGAGCACACATTCACGACATTACATTTAAAAATATTCATGCAACCCATGCAAACACTTCAATATTTATGGTTCTCCAGAAAAGACTTAATATGGTTAAAGAACCGAGAATGGGTAAAATTTCAAATATCCTGATTGACGGACTTACTGTAGACCACGCTCAACGTGCAAATCAGATAAACGTGGGCGAGGGCGGACTTGCGGAAAATATAACAATAAAGAATGTTAATATCAATCTTTATGAGGATAATAAAGGTGAGTACAATGCAATTCTTCCCGAAAGCCGTTGTTATCCCGATGGATATGCCTACGGTCATATGCCTGCCTACAGCCTTTTTGCAAGAAGAGTGAAGAATCTTTCTTATGAAGAAAATATAAATGTGAGGGATATATTTAACACCGGACGCCCTGCAATAATTATTGAAACATAAAATTGCACGCATACTGTGTTAGGGAGCTGAGTATATACACAAAGTATAATTTTCAGCTCCCTGCCTTGTCTGCGAATACTTTTAAAGCTTCAATTCATTAAAAAGAAAGGCAGAAAAATGAGAAAGTCAAAAATAAGCTATTGCGTTTTTCGCTTTATAAGATATATGGTATGGTTTTTTTATCCTGAAATTCAGGCCGAGGGATTAAAAGACATACCTGATGAGCCTGTTATAATAGCAGGAAATCATACTAAAATGAACGGACCTATCTCCTGCGAGCTTTATCTTCCTGACAATTTCTATACCTGGTGTGCAGGCGAGATGATGAATTTAAAGGATGTTCCGGCTTATGCATTCAAGGATTTCTGGTCTGAGAAGCCAAAGCGTGTACGTTGGTTTTATAAAATTTTATCATACATAATTGCACCTGTTTCCGTTGCGGTTTTTAACAATGCAAGAACCGTTGCGGTGTATAGAGATACCAGAATTCTGGATACCTTCCGTGAATCTGTTTCAATGCTTTCTGAAGGAAGAAGTCTTGTTATTTTCCCTGAACATAATAAAGAATATAATAATATCGTATATGAATTTCAGGAAAAGTTTGTTGATGTGGCAAGGATTTATTATAAAAAGACAGGAAAAGAGATTAATTTCGTTCCGCTTTATATTGCACCGACACTCAAAAAAATGTTCTTTGGACAGCCGGTTCGTTTTTGTGCGGAAAATCCCATAGAAGAAGAAAGAAAAAGAATATGCGGATATCTGATGGATGAAATAACGAGGATTGCGCAGGAATTGCCTTTGCATGTTGTTGTCCCTTATCCTAATATTCCTAAGAAACGTTACCCTTTAAACAAGGAGGAAAAATGAAAAAACCGACAGTTGATTATCGTACATTCAGATTGTCAAGAATAAATGAACCGCAATTTTCCCATTTAAAGCTGCTTCTTGGCTGGGTTTGGTATCTGGCAATGTTTTTTCTGACCGAAAAATTTATTCCGGTTGAAAAATGCTATGTTGTACACTGCTCCCTTGATGAACTGATTCCTTTTTGTGAAATATTCTTGATTCCTTATGTGCTGTGGTACTTTTTTATAGTGTTTACTTTGGGATATTTTCTTTTGTATAATGTGGAAGGGTTTAAAAAATTACAGACTTACATAATTATAACCCAGATAATTGCAATGGCGATCTATATCTTTTTCCCGAATTGTCAGAATTTAAGACCCGAAGTATTTCCAAGAGATAATTTTTTGACGGATTTAACAGGGATTATTTATTCAATTGATACAAACACGGGAGTTTGCCCTTCGATGCATTGTGCTTATTCTGTGGCAATGGCTTCGGCGTGGTTGAGAGAAAAGGACATTTCGTCAGTTTCAAAAACAGTTGTGCTTATTCTCACTGTATTAATTTGCCTGTCCACAATGTTTATTAAACAACATTCTGCCGTAGACTTCTTTGCAGCGCTTCTTGTGTGTCTCGTTGCGGAAATAATTGTTTACGGAAAAAAGAATACAAATGGAAAAAGAGCCCGGTAAGGGGCTCTTTTAATATTGAAATATACACTTTGATGTGGACGTATGCTTTACTGACAACATCCGTTGTTGCCGAAAATGCTGTCGTTACCGTTGTTTAAAAATGCAATTATAATGATAGCAATGATTATAATCCAGATCCAGTTGAAATCGTTATTGCAGCAGCAATCATTCATAATATTTGCCTTTCTGCCCATTGTAATTACCTTGCCGCCCGGGCAAAAGCGGAAGAATGTACATCAGCAATCAGAATCGCAGTAATTCTTTTCACTGCAATCATCGTTGCAGCCTTTACCGCACCAGAAGAGCAGTAAGAAAAGAATAATAAACCAAAGAATTGTGTCCTGGTCAAAACCGTTTAAAAATTTCATTGTTCAATCCTCCTTTTCAATACATAATATGCCGTGTGAGATTTTTGGTTACAGATTGCAAACCCTTTCGTTGACTTTTATACAAAAAAAGAGTAGAATATGGTTAGCATTACAGAAAGGGGAAAATCTTAATGAAAGTATTGGTATTGTCAGTTTCAACCGGCGGCGGACATCATTCAACAAGTCTTGCCATTGCAAATTATATAAATAAAACAGGAAATGAAGCTAAAGTAGTAGATGTGTATAAATATATTAGCCCTTTAATAAGTGACGGTATTTCAAGGGGATATCTGCTTTCTACAAAATATGCAAAAACAATGTACGGACAGATTTACAAAAGAATGGAAAAGTCTGATGCAACCGAAAAAAGAATGTATCTTTCAAAGGCGGCAAACATTGTTTTAAGTATTCCTTTTGCAAGCTGTGTTGAAGAATATCAGCCTGATGTTATTGTCTGCACCCACGTTATGGCGTGTGAGATGGTAGATGCTTTAAGAAACAACGGAAAGCTTGATGACAGTGTTATAACAATAGGTATTGTAACCGACTTTACCGTTCACCCTCTCTGGGAGGATACTTACGTTGACTATTATATAAGTGCGTCAGAACTTCTTAATAATCAGTTTATCAAAAAGAAAATAGACCTTGAAAAGGTAAAACCTTTCGGAATTCCCGTTGATGAAAAATATGCTGAAAAGATGCCTAAAGAGGAGATAAGAAAGCTTCTTGGCTTTGAAAATAAGCCTACGGTTCTGGTTATGAGCGGTTCAATGGGCTACGGCAATGTTACAAAGCACATAAAAGAGCTTGACAAGCTTGAAATTGATTTTCAGATGCTTATTGTGTGCGGAAGAAACAAAAGCCTTTACAGAAGACTGAGTGAATTGAAAACCGATAAGTTAAAATATGTCTTCGGGTTTGTCGGTAATGTTGATGAACTTATGGATGCATCCGACTGCATAATCACAAAACCGGGCGGACTTACGGTTTCGGAAAGTCTTGCAAAAGGACTTCCGCTGATTTTAATGAACCCTATCCCCGGACAGGAGGACAGAAATCTTGAATTTCTCCTTAACAACGGACTTGCACAGTATATAACGGATACATATCCTGTGGATGAGGCTGTTTATCAGCTTTTCAACAATAAATGGAAACAAGAGAATTTAAGCGACGGCATTAAATACGTAGGAAAACCCAATGCCGTAAAAGAGTTATGTGATTTTATATTGGGACTTTAAAATGAAATTGAATGACAAAGCAATTAAGGTTTTGAATAAGCTTAATGAAAGCGGATATGAGGCTTACCTTGTAGGCGGATGTGTCCGCGATTTTGTCATGGGTAAAAATCCTTTTGATTATGATATTACCACCTCTGCACTTCCCGGCGAGATTAAAAGCCTCTTTGAAAAAACAATAGATACGGGAATTAAGCACGGAACGGTTACTGTGGTGTGTGACGGTGAATTTTTTGAGGTTACAACTTTCCGCAGTGAAAGTGAATATGAGAAAAACAGAAAGCCCCAAAAGGTTGAATTTGTGAAAAGTCTTGAAGAGGATTTAAAAAGACGCGATTTTACAATGAATGCCATGTGTCTTGACAGGGACGGAACAATCGCGGACCTTTTCAATGGTATGGAAGATATAAAAAACAAAACAATAAGATGCGTAGGTGAGGCAGAGTTGCGCTTTGAAGAAGATGCATTAAGAATGCTCCGTCTTGTGCGCTTTGCCTGCAAAACAGGCTTTGACATTGAAGAGAAAACCTATGAGGCTGTCATAAAGAAAGCACACTTAATTAAAAATATAAGTGTTGAGAGAATTAAAAGTGAAATTGACGGTGCACTTATGGGTGCTTTTGTCAACAAACTTTCATTTTTAAGAGAAACAGGACTTGAAGAATATATTTTCAAAAATGCCCGATATGATCTTATTGAAAAGGCACCTTTTAATGTGTGCATCAGATGGGCACTTTTGCTGGTTGATAACGAAAATCCCAAAGAGGTGCTTGACAGTCTTAAATTTGACAACAAAAGCAAAAGAAAAATTCTGTCATTCCTTGAAAATAAAAATGCAGTTTTAAAGAATGACGAATACTTTTTGAAATGCTTTGTTTATGAAAAAAAGATTGCGGATTTTAAGGAGTATATGGATTTCAGATGCACAGTTGACAGCGGTCTGATTGAGCTGAAAGAAAAATATAAAAATTTTGAAGTGCCCTCTTTGAAAGACCTTGAAATTGACGGAAATGTGCTTCTGGAACTGGGCTTTGAAAAAAACGAAATAGGAAAAGTTCTTGAAAAACTGCTATATGTTGTTTTTGAAAATGACAGTCTGAATACAGAAGAAATACTTAAAGAAAAGGCAAGGGGAATAAAATGTTCTGGAAATTAAAATATATTAAGGCACTTAAGCTTATCGACAAAGGCGAAAATGAAAAGTCTTATGAGCAGTTTAAAAAAATGCTTGGGAAAAATTGCGATATGGCGGCGGTTGCGACATACGGATACCAACTTTTAAGGCTTGGCGATTTTCAAAGAGCAAAAGAAGTGTTTGACTGTATTGACGAAAGTAAAATAAACGACCAAAACGAACTTGCGGTTAATATGAATCTTGGGCTCTTTTACTGGCTTACAGGTAAAAAGGATGAGGCAATTGATTTAACGGAGAAAACTCTTGAAAAGTACAAAACTACTAATCTTTATATAAATCTTGGTTATTTTCTTGTTCTTGACGGACAGTATGAAAGAGCTTTGGAGGTTTGTCTTGAGGGATATGAGTTTTCTCCCGAAAGCAGAGCAATTCTTGATAATCTGGGGCTTACCTACATAAAACTCGGTGAGCTTGAAAAAGCAGAAGAAATTTACAACAAGCTTTTTAAAGGAGAGCCACCCTCTTTTCCTGAATGTTACTATAACTTCGGACTTCTTAAAAAAATGCAGGGCAAAACCGATGAGGCAAGAGAGCTTTTTGAGGATGCTTTAAAGCAACAGTTTTCACCGCTTATAGCCTTAAAGGAAGCGGATGTGTTAAAGGAGCTTGAATTATGCAAAGAGTAGTAATAAATGCAAACGATGCCAATCAGAGACTGGATAAGTTCCTCACCAAAAGCTTTCCCGAACTGCCGCAGTCAATGATGTACAAGGCAATAAGGAAAAAAGACATCAAGATAAACAGAAAAAGATGCGAAATCTCCACAAGGCTCAACGAGGGTGACGTGGTTGAAATTTATGTAAACGATGAGTTCCTTGTTAAAAAGGAAAAGAAAACCGTTAAAAACATAATGCCTGTTTTAAATATCCTTTTTGAGGATAAAAATATAATGCTTATAGACAAGGCACCGGGAGTTTCGGCACACAGTGATCTTACAACAGATGAACCTGCCCTTATTGACGAAATTCAGGCATATCTCTATTTAAAAGGTGAGTACAATCCCGACGATGAAACATCCTTTGCTCCCGCACTTTGCAACAGAATAGATAAAAACACGGGCGGTATTGTAATTGCGGCAAAAAATGCAACTGCGCTTCGCATAATGAACGAGAAAATCAAGAACAGGGAAATTTCAAAAAAATATCTCTGTCTTGTTCACGGAAAGCTCTGGCCCAGAGAGGCAACTTTAACTGCATATCACATTAAAAATGCAAAGCAGAACAGGGCATACATTTTTGATAATGAGGTTGAGGGTTCAAGAAAAATTGCTACAAAATATAAGGTTTTAAAACAAAAGGGCGGACTTTCACTCCTTGAGGTTGAACTTCTTACGGGAAGAACTCATCAGATAAGGGCACACCTTGCTCACATCGGTCATCCTCTTGCAGGGGACACAAAGTATGGAACCAACGAGCAGAACAAAAACCTTGATTACAAATATCAGGCACTTTATTCCTATAAAATTAAATTCAATTTTGAAAAGAAAACAGAGCTTCATTATTTAAACGGCAAAGAATTCACCGTAAAAGAAGTCTATTTTGCGAAGGATTTGTAATTGAAAAAAGTCAGGTTTTTGCCTGACTTTTTCTGTATTGATGCGGTGTGATACCGAGTTGTTTTTTGAATGCTTTGAAAAAGCTTTTTGAGGATTCGTAGCCTACCAGCTGGGAAATTTGTTCAACGGAAAGCTCCTTGTTTTTAAGCAACCTTTTTGCGTTTTCTATTTTAAGAAACATAATTCTTTCGGTAAAGCTTTGGTGATACAGCTTTTTTATTATTCGCTGAAGCTGTTGTATGCTTATGTAAGTCTGCTTTGACAAATCGTAAAGAGACGGTTTTTTGTTGTAGTTTGAGCCGAAATACTGGTCGATGTACGAATACTGATATTCCGTAAAGCTTGACTGAGCGGGAATCTGCATTTTGTTGTTTTCTTCGGTCAGCACGTTTTTTATAAGGAAGATCAATTCTGTCAGACTTGAAATAATAAGGCGGTCACTGTCTGAATATCCACATCTTAAATAAAAGGTAATTCTGTCAAAACAGTGAAATTTATCAAGGTTTTCTATCTTGGTGAGCTTATCTTTTTTTAGTTTCATAAAAGCATCGTAATAAGAGCTTTTTTCACGGCTTCTAACTTTGCTCAGCATATAGCCTATGGAAATATAGTGTGTTAATTCCCTGCAAATGGTATTATGAATAAGATTTGAATTGATAAAGGCAATATCGCCGTTGCTTAATAAAATGTTGTTTTCTTCTGTGTAAATTTCCATATTTCCGTTTATTACACATATTATTTCTTCATGAAGATGAGAGTGAGTTATTAAATCCTCATTACCGGGAGAAATTGTTGACAGACTGCTTATCATAAACAAAAACTGTGCATCGCCTATTGTGCACTGATACTCTTTTGCAATTTTTTCACCGTTCATTTTCTATCCCGTCCTTTTAGTGAATAGTACCATATATGCTGTAAAAAGTCAATAAAAAGTATCCTTTTATATTGGTCAGCTTTCAAATATGATATATCAGGCGGTTAGAAACTGCCGGCGGATATAGTATAATTTATTCGTAAACAAACTTGTAAACAGGAGATTGAAACAATGAAAAATATTATTTTTGAAGGCGTTTACAGTGCGACCTTCGCAATCTATGACAAAAATCTTGATGTAATGAAGAACAGTGTAAAAAAACTCATAGACTTTAATTTGAAAAACGGAGTAAAAGGCTTTTATGTTGGCGGAAATACCGGGGAGTGCACAGTTCTTCCGAATAAGACAAGAAAGCAGATGCTTGAAGCAGTTAAAGAGTTCTCTCCTGATGGTACGGAAATAATGGCTCATATCGGCGCAGGACATCTCGATGATACTGAAGACCTGATTGCTCATGCAAACGAAGTAGGTGTTGATGTGGTTGCTTCTCTTCCGCCGGCACTTACCTCATATTATAAACCGGATGAAATTATTGAATATTACAAGCACATTGCAGCTCTTTCAAAGAGCCCCGTTCTTGCTTATGTTACTCCAATCCTTACTTGTGATGTAGTGTGGTTTGCAGAGAAAATAATGGAGATTGAAAACGTTATCGGTCTTAAGGTTTCAATACCGAATTACTATGCCTTTGAAAAAATCAAAAATGTAAACGGAGGAGACATTAATATTCTTAACGGTCCCGACGAATGTATGCTTGCAGGTCTTGCAATGGGTGCTGACGGTGCGGTTGGTACTACATACAACCTTATGCCTAAAACATCAAGTGCAATTTACGACTGCTTCAAGAAAGGTGACATTGAAGGTGCGAGAAAGAATCAGAAGCTTCTTAACCGTTGCATTGACACACTTTTCGGCAACAATCTTGCAACCTGGAAAGAGATGCTCAAGCTTGCAGATATTGACCCGGGTTACACGGTTGCTCCCGCAATTATGCCTTCAGAAGAAAAATATAAAGAGCTTGCAAAAAAACTGATTGAATACGGATGTACAGAGGAAATGAAATAATGTATGCTCTTGCACTTACAGGTGTTATTTTCGGCAGCATATGTTTTGTGTTCTGAAAAAGGAAAGCTGATATGATAAAAGATAATATTAAATTTGCAGGACAGTATTTTGGTTGTAACAGGGATTTTGAAGAAGTTTTCAAAGTCCTTAAGACTCTTGGTCCGGATACATCGTCAGGCAGAATTGAAATTAATGAAAATGCATGGATAAATGTTAATAAAAATCCTGTGGAACAGGGTGAAAATTTTGTTTTTGAGGCACACCGTGACTTTATAGATATTCATTACATAATTTCAGGCGAAGAAGAAATTGTTTGTAATTTATGTGACGATTTGAAAGTCACAAAAGAGTACAATAAAGATGAAGATTATATGCTCCTTGACGGCAAAGGAGATGTGCTTAATCTTAAAAACGGTGATTTTGCAGTTGTTTTTCCTCAGGATGCTCATGCTCCTGCGGCAAAAATAAAAAGCGAAAATCACAGTCGTGCTGTTGCAAAGATAAGAATAAATAATTAAACAGGGAGTTGATATTATGGCAATAAACATCGGTAAAAGAATGGAAGTGTTCTGGGATGACCATATTATTGATACGGAAAAAACCACAGCATTTCACAGAGTTTTAAATCCCGTAAAAAAAGGTGAATGCTTTGTTTTTGACGGCGGTTGGGAAAAGGATTATACCTGCGGATACCCCTGTATTGTCAAAGACGGCAAAAACTATAAAATGTATTATGATTATCAGAATTATGAGGAAATGTACCATCCAAAGCAGGCTCTTGCAATTTTAGAGAGTAACGACGGTATTCACTGGACAAGACCTGACCTTAACATTTACCCTCACCCCGAGCTTGAAGGCAGAAACAACATCGTTTTGGAACCAATCGGTGACGGATACTATGTTTTCGTTGATGAAAACCCCGCTTGTCCTCCTGAAGAAAAATACAAGGCGGTAGGTGCAGTGTGGAGATACAACGAAGAAAAAGGGAAGGACGAGCCAAAGCTTTACTGCTTTGCGTCACCCGACGGGTATCACTTTAAAGAAATCTGCACACTAAGAGAAGACAGTCTCTTCGACAGTATGAACATAATTTTCTGGAGAAATAACCGATACGAGTGTTATTTCCGTAATTTCCATCAGGCAACAACAAGAGAGGGCGTTGTAAGAGATGTAAGGGTTATGTATTCCGATGATTTTAAAACCTGGACAGGTGGTGACATTATTCGGTTTTCCGACGAAGAGGTGGATACAGAGCTTTATACAAATAATATTATTCCATACGAAAGAGCACCGCATATTCTTATAGGCTTTCCTGCGCGTTATGTTGAAAAGCCCGTCTGGACAAGCAATATGGAAAGAATGAAGGGCGGTGCTGCCAAAAATTCACTGGCTGACAATTACGGAAAAGAGCGTTGCAGAAGAGCGGCAACCGACTGCTTGTTTATGTGCTCAAGAGACGGCAAAAACTGGACAAGATATGTTGAACCGTTCTTGACACCCGGACTTGAAACCGAAACAAACTGGTTGTATGGGGACAATTTCCTTGCATACAATATGATTGAAAAAGATGAAAATACCTGGTATTTCTACGACATAGACAATCACGGTCTTTTCGGTAAAGAAAAAATCCTTACTTATTACGAAATTATCAAAGACCGTTTTGCATGTGCAATGGCGGAAAACGACGAGAAAGTAGTTGTGACAAAGCCTTTGGTTTTTGAGGGAAAGGATTTGCACCTTAACTTTTCAACCTCCGTATACGGACATATTTTTGTTGAGGTGTTAGACAAAGACGGCAATCCTTACCCCGATGCAAAGAGCTTTGAGATTTTCGGTGACACAGTTGACAGAAAAACAGACCTTGAAAACGGAAGCGACTTTTCTGCATTTTCGGGAAAAGAAATAAGACTTAAATTTACTCTTAAACAGTCAAAGCTGTTTTCGATGTGGTTTGAATAAAACAAGGGGCTGTCTCAATAATCATTTTCTGTAAATAAATATTCAAACACGTAGGGGC
>CAZMHL010000004.1:0-24426 GCA_964566065.1 uncultured Eubacteriales bacterium | reverse complement strand
TGCCGCCCTTAATGAACGGTCTGGACGAAGATGTATAGAGCCGGAATGTAAGCGGGTCGGTGGTCGGGTGCTGGTAGGAGCTGGTACTTCTGCCTGTGACTACATGCCCAAATTCGGCATTGTCATCGCCAGCCGTATACGGTCTCAGTGCCATCATGTGCAGCGACCAGCCGTAGGCGCTGTTCTCCGTGCCGACTGCGATCAAAGCAACGCCATTGGAGCAGTAGCCGTAAGACGTACCTAGGTCCAGGGTTGGTTCTCCGCTGTATGTAGGTGCCTCCAGCAACAGGTAGTTACTATAGTTGGACTCGTACTCACCCTCCAGTTTCGGAAAGATCACGAACCGCTTGTACTTGGCCAGCTCTGCAGCCGTCAGCTGGAACTCCAGCTCGCTCACGTCGTCCGCCTCAACGGTCAGGGTCTTCAGCAGCGTAAGGCCGCCGCCCATTCCAGATGCCGCCGCATTACCCGTATGCAAAACTAGCTCTGCGGAACTGCCAGCCTTTTGGCAATACAAATTATTTTGCACATCCAAAAACAGTCTCAAATCATAGTCGCTCGTACTGCCCGCCGCATGCATATCCAAATACTGTCCGAATTCATTAGGGACTCCATAGTTTGTTTGAGTAAAATATGGAGCGTTAATACGTCCAGTCGCATCAAGCTGCCCATTTACGGTTCCACCACTTGCGGGCAATGCACCAACTTCTTCCGCCGAGGGCTTGTTCTTGGTGTCGTAGATACGCGCCCAGCCGCTCCAGCTGCCGTTGTAAAAGCCAACCCACACGTTTTCGGAACTTGAATATTCAAAAAACACCAGGTTTGCATTTACTCTGTGCGCCTCAAGGACACCGCTTCGCACCGCAGAACCGTTTACCACAGGATATGCACTTCCGTCCGCTACATCATTTCCGCCTGCGGCAGAATATGCAATGCGCGAATTGTCTCCCAAATATTGGGCAATCATTGTCATGGTCTCGATTCCAGAAGAAAGACCAATTTCTGTAAGAGAACCATACGTTTTAATGACGTGTGTTTTGTCGATCTCTCCGCCCCTGATAGACCGGCTGATACCTTCGTCAAACTGTTCTCCGGTATACGGAGAATTATGTTCATCCATTTCAGCCCTCCAAATAAATAACAATACATCCCGGCATTCCGTCGCCACCCTTACTTCCTTTGCCGCCGACGCCGGCGCTACCGTAAAGCCAACCGTCATACGGGCCGCCCTTTTGTCCTGCGCCGCCGCCGCCGTGACCGCCTTCGCCGCCGGAACCATACGTTTTTGCGTCCCGTCCATCAACAGGCGTTGCACCGTCACCGCCGCGCCCTCCAACTGCCTCATAATCGCCGTCCCACCCATGCAACCTTGCATTGCCGCCTGGGCCGCCGTTTGCGCCCGCGGCGGGGCCGCCACCGTAGCCGCCATACGCACGACCGTAATCTTCGTCGTAATAGTCCTGGCCCCTCGCTCCGGGGTAATACATCTTTCCGTTGTAAAAAATGTTGGGGCTGTCTTCCGAGTTGGATGCACCAACAGAGCCGGGGATTCCGTCAGAACCGGGCAGGGCGAAAATTTCACCCGTAAACAAATTGGCGTATCCGTTGGAAGAAACGGCCCCGCTGGCAGAAGTATACAGGCCAAACGTAGTCTCTGTGCCAGCCGTGCCGGGAACAGTTTCTTTTGTATTGTTCGAGACGCCGCCAACGCCAGCCACACCGCAGTCATATTCGTATGTTGCACCTTCGACAAAATCCACGTCTGTCACATAGATTTTTCCGGGTGCGCCGCCCTTGCCGTTTACACCGCCATCTCCGGGGTTATATGCATCCTGTTCTCCGCCATTTCCGCCGGAATCTCCGCCGCTGCCCGCTCCAATCACAGCAATGCGACCCTTGCCGCTGGGTGCGACCCAAGAGCCGGAGCCGGTCAGAATAACAACCTTGCTGTAATTATTGCCTTGACCCGCAGGGACATATCCGGCAACCAACTCACAGTTTGCGCGCAAAAAGCTGGATGCGTTAATTTCCATAGAGGACAAAAACGCGGTTTCGGGGTCTCCAAACGGATTTGTGAAAGCGATTTGGTCTCCCGGCTTTTCGTCGGCCAAAACAATGTCAGACGCAATTGTTCTCGCGGATGCGTAATAGGACAACACGCGGCTTGCAACATTAGCGCTGTTCGCGGCATGAACAAGAGTCGCGTTTGCAACGGAAACCACTTTTTCCTGACTTTCCGAGTTCTCTGTGCGCTTTTCTACAACTTTCGTAGCGTGTGTATAGGGGATTCCCGTAAGCGTTCCTGTGCCGCTTACAACGGCGTAATTGACTCCGCTTTCTTCGATAATCAGGTTTCCGGTAACAGCCAAAGAAAACACAGGAGCGCTTACAAAAGAAACTACTGTATGAACCGCTTCGCCGCTGCCGTCTGTGTTGTCGTACAGCGTTTCTCGCGCCGCAGTTTCAAGGGGCAAAAACGCATGTTCTGTGACTTCTGCTTTTGTGGCAGGAGTCATATAGTTGATTTCGCCTCCGTAGAAAATACGGCTATCCGGAACACTTTTGAATGTGTCAGAAACAGGAAAATGAAAATAAATATCTCCGTATTGATCCTTTCCCATCTGTACACCAGTAGCAAAAAGAAGCTGGTGCAGATTTTCGCGTCTTGTTGCAAACGGGAGCCAGCCGTAAATCTTGACAACAGCAGCGTCTTCGGAACAAGAAAAAGAAGCGGTGTCGCCAATAATGTCCCCTGCCACTTCTTCAAACGTTTGACCTCGATAAACTCCGCCGTAGTGCTTTTGACTGTCCATCAAACCAACGGCAGAAACAGCCAGAATATCAAAATGCACTTTGCTTGTTCTAAGTGCGCGGACAAAATAAAACTTGCCCATGAGGATCGCGCCGGAATAATACCAGATAGGCGTTCCATACGGCAGTTTATCCAAAAAGCCGATGTTGGAATACACCATCATTGTTTTGCCGTCCGAAGTAATCAGCCCTGTGCTGCCCTTTGGGACCAGTTTTACGCGAACATAGCCAGCCGAATACACAACAGGCATAAATTGATCAACCGCGATCTGGTCTCCTACCAGCGAAGAACTCAAAACGCAAACGCACTCTTTAATGGTCGCGTTGTCAAACGTATAAAGCGGCTTGTTTACATCCGCTCCAATGATGATTCGTTCTGCCATATTACTTCTCCAGCAGGGTCAACTCAGGCCCTGTCCAGTATTCTTTCCCGTCAGCGCCGAAACCTCGATATTTTTGTTCAGCTGAGCTGCGTCTAAACAGCGTTTCACGATAACTTTTAAAACGAGGATCATAATAATACATCGTGACATACGGTTCCTGATAAATGAGACTCAGCAGCGTTCCAACATCATCCTCATTTAGCGGCATGACCGGAAGATGCACGTCGCTTTTTACGGCTAGTTCATCTTCCGTCGTAGAACCATCCAGCATGACTCCGCCATTGTTTCCCTGTACGGAACGGTATGTCACATAGTAACCAACAGAAGTGAACATTTTAGTAACATCCACGCCGTTTAGCCTGATCGTTTTACTCAAATGTCTGCCTCCTTATGTAGTCACCAGATTGTTTCCTCTGCGCTGTGCTTCGGCCAAATTGAAACGGTACTGATTGCGGGCAACCACGCTGCCGCCAACGTATACGGGCGCTTCAACGACGATTTCACCACCAAAGTTAGTTGCACTTGCTGCAGTTCTGCTTGCAGATCCCATAGCGGAAGATTTAAAGTCAACGCTTCCCACGCCGAACTCTAATCCGCTTTGTATTCCCTTTTTAATGTTCTGATATTCGCTGTCCCATCCTGCGCCAACGCCCAGCGCCATGTTTTCGCCAATACCCGCAAACACACGGGACGGGGAATGAATACCCAGCAAGTCCTTTGCTCCATCTACAACGCCGTCAAAGAAGCCGCCGATTTTTTCACCAAGCCAGCCTCCAAGATTCTGAATACCTTCCCAAAGGCCACGAACAATATCTTCACCGACAGCAATAATGTCCGGAAGCGCGTCGCTAAAGCCGGATACCAACTCAGATATAATCATTGGCACTTGCTTGACCAATTCAGGAAGATAATCAATTACACCCGTTGCCAAAGCGCCGATAATCTGCGCTGCTGCAAGTACGATTTGCGGCAGATTCTGTGCGATGCCCTCAACCAGAGTCATAACGAGGACCAGCGCTTTTTCAATCAAAACGTCGCTGTACTCTTCGATCCACATGGCAAGGCTTTCAACGATCTGTACCGCGCCGTCAATCACTCCATCTGCACCAGAAATCAGGCTATCCGTCAAATACAGAACGAGGTCAAAGGCTGTTTGAAGCAGGTAATCAAAGTTGGCTGTAATTCCTTTTCCGATAGCTCCAAGCAAACTTGCTCCCGCTTGTAGCGCACTGGGCAAAACGTCGGTGATCAAATCCGAAACAGCATCAACCGCAATAGGCGCAAGTTTGGTAATCAGATCACCGATTCCAATAAGCACTTGTTCTACTCGCGGCAAAACATTTTGTCCAGCAATTCCAACACTATTAACGAAGTTACTGATTAGCGCATCAATGTCTGCATTATCGTCCGCAATTCCTACAACAAGGTTTTCCCACGCGGATTTCATAGCCGAAAGACTACCCGCAATAGTCTTTTCCGCCTCTTCATACGTTGCGCCAGCAATTCCCATGCTTGCCTGCATAACTTCAATTGCGTTGACAATGTTGCCAAAAGACATACTGCTGCCATCAACAGAAATACCAAGCTCTTTTTGCACATCGGTCATTTTAGAGGCGTCCTCAATAAGTCGCCGCATCTCTTGCTGTGTGCCGCCGTAACCCAGCTTTAAATTATCCAACCAATTTACTACCCCCGGTTTCCCGGTATTTAAGAGAAAAAGCCCTACGCATTGAGCGTAAGGCTTTTGAGGGTTTAGACTATATCTTCAACTTTTTCGAATATCCATCCCTTTTTGCCGCGTTTGATATAGCGCTTGTTATAAACAATTTCGCTATCAGAACACTGAAAGTATTCTGCCGCAGCTTGTCTGGACTCAAATAGGATTGTTCTGCCATCGAGATGTGTTGCTCTAACCTTTCGTTTCTTGTTCTCAATTCGGGAGCGATACCCAAATGAGCAGGCATTTTCGGAGGGAGAAACCCACCTCAAATTTGAAACATCATTGTTAGAGCGATTCCCGTCTATGTGATCGACCCAGCACTTGTCTTCGCTGTCTGGTTTATCAAGGAAGGCGGCAGCGACGAGCCGGTGGACGTGTTTCGAAATCGTTATTCTGCAATATCCACCGTTTTTGCTGAGCACCATGATCTGTCCGGTACTGTCCTTCTTGACTCTGCCCTTGTTGCTGACTGAGTAACCGGGCAAATCGGGAATCTGTTTCCAAATCTCCATGGCTTTTAATCCTTTCGAAAAAGTTGGGGCGCACTTCCAACGTCGTACCAATAGACGCTGTACTCGGTGACGAACCGATAGTCGTTTGACGTTCTACCTAAATTATAGCAAAATTTCAAATGTTATACAAGTATAATTCAAGTAGCTTCGCACCGGATAACCATGCCGCAAAAGCCATAAACGGTTTAGGTTTCCCCGGTTAGCAAGGTTGTCTCAACGGTCATTTCCTACCGTATTTCAACCTCACACCTCTGGTAGAGTTCACGCCCGCTCACTGCGCAATCACTTACGCAGCGGACATTAGATTTATCGTGTAGTTCTGCTTTGCAAAACCCTGATAGGCGTTCTGGATCATCGAGATATCCGTGCCCATCTTATTAGCGTTATCAGACATGCTGACAACAGCGCGATTAGCGTATTCCGCCGCCTCCGCAGTGTCGCCGCCCAAACTTGCCAATAGGCTCGCAGAAAAGCTGGTTACGGTATTCATGTACTCGTTAGCAGACAACCCCGCCGTCTTATAGGCGTTTTCGGCATATGCCATAACCGTATCGGCGCTGGTCTTAAACAGCGTTTCTACACCGCCGCGCAGCTGCTCTGTTTCGGCATACCCCTCAACAGACGCTTTCGCTAATGCGCCAACCGCCGTTGTTGCTGCTCCAATCCCGGCGGCAGCTACTTTTCCGGCTGTCGCCAGTCCGCTTTTGAGCTTCCCGCCAATTTCTCCAATTTGTCCGCTGGCCTCGTCTTCGACTCCGATTCGAACAAACAAGTCAAATAGATTCATTCTTTTTCACCACCAAACCAGCACGGTTAATTATGTCGGCAGCGATCTCCTCACCTGTTCTGGTATCTTTTTTGACTTCACCAGCTATTTCAGCATAGCGTTTAGTTAAATAATGTCCGCCGGAAGATTTTGCCGTATTTTCGCTTATGTACATGAGTGCGTCCGTAACATAAATGCGATACGCAGCCAGCCGCGCCTCTGCGTTTGCCTTTGCTGTTGCGTATCGCACAAATGCCCGTATGGAATTACCTCTGAACTCCCCGGCACAGAGCCACAGCACCCCGTGTTCCGTGCTTAGAAAAAAAGCGCTTCAAAAGCGTCGTCGTTCAGAAGTTCCGTAACATCCTGCGTCAGTTTTACAAGATTCAACTCTTTTTCGTACAGGCCAGGTGTTACGCCCTCAATTGCCGCCAGAATAGAAATCAGGTCCGATTTATGATTCTTCAAAAGAACCGGCATGGACTTTTTGAGACGGTTCATAACAAACGCCTCTTTGGACACACCTTCCGGCAGTTGCTTTCTGGTGAACAGTTCCGCTGCCTCTTTGTCTGCCGCAATGTTGGAAATTGGTTCAATGATATCCGCGATTACGTCAAACGTTCTTTCTCCTTTTACCTCAGATAGCTTCATTTATGCCTCTCCTCCAGCCTGGACGTATACCTCAAAAGGCACCACACTCTGATCTTCAATGGAATAGTGACCAGTAAACTCAAATGCGAACTGTCCCTTGCCACGGTTGTTGCTCTGGATAGAAAAGCCACCAGTAGACAGTGCGTTCAGCATGTGAATAGCAACAAAGCCTCCGTCCGTTTCGTTGTTCTGGTCGGAGTAATCGCCAACCCACCAAAGGTCTGCAAAATCAGACGCTTTCAGATCGTTTCGGGGAGTAACTTTGTTTCCGCTAAAGTCTGCCGCTCCAACAAGACGAACAGCTGTCGCAACATCAACGGTGATAAAGTCGCCGGACATTTTGACTTCCCAATTGTCCAGCCGCTTCAGTTCAAGAACATTAACCGGCGCATTGTCGATATCTGCTCCATAGTCGGAATAAGTAGGGGTTGCGGTGAAGTTGACTCCGCCGGAAGTTGCTCCCAGCAGCGCTGCTTCGTTGACCGTCATAGTAGAAGGGTCAAACTCAGACAGAAGAATGCCAGCATTCAGCTGCAACTTCTTAAATGCAGTCTCAGGGATTCTGGTAAATTTCAAAAAGAATCACCCTTTCAATTCAAAGTCATGTATTCGGCGGTTACATTCAAATACCGCCGCTTAATATTTGCCGCTGTATCATCCGCAAGGCTTTGACACCACGGAGACCCGCGCTTGATCCAGATAAAACCGCCATCGCAAGGAACCGTAATTCCTCCAGTGCCGATTTTATCCGCCATCTGTTGGGTCTTTGCGTTCGGGATTGCTTCGGATTCCGTGTAAAACCACAAATTGACGGTAATACCGACTTCTCCGCCCTCCCAACTATCAACGACAAGTTCATATGTGCCATACGGGAAAACAACGTCCTCGGGCACACTAGAAGCCGCATAGAACGGCATAAACTGATTAAAGAATTGGTACAGCGCTGCGCCTTTGGTCATTTGTTCACCCGCCCAAATAAATCATTCAAGTAGTTGTTATGTCGGCAAGGACCACTCTTCCGCCGTTACCTGACGCATATTCAAAGATGCGCTGTCTGGCGTGTGACTGTCATCGCCGTCCGATGTAACTCGGAAAATCTTGCCGTCGTACAGCCTCCGAAAAACATCGTGGTATTCCAGGTTTATTTTCTTTTCTGTAACAACGGTATAAATGCTTGTAACACCTTGTTTTTCTGCTACAACAGCTTCAATACTGGTGTTTTTTGCTATTGCCGACACGAACTTAGCCCCTTCAGTCCAGTTTGTAATAAAACCGCCTTCGCCGTCGGGAACACGCTTTTTTTCCAAAAACGCACATGTGGATTTAAACTCGTCCAATAGACTCATCAGATTTTCCTCCACTGTTCAAGCCTTGCGGCAAAAGCGCCTTGCCAAGTGGAAAGGTCGTAACCGTTGGAGCTTTCGCCGGATTTCAGGGTGTAAGAATATCCGGCAAAACTTTCAGACTGATATGGGCCGTTGGCTTTATCGCCGTTTTTTTCGTTCCAGGCTTCAACCTCGCTGACGACATTTAACAACTGCTTTGGAATCGCCAGAGACCAAACAACACCACTAAACGTTTCGTCAACCAGCGTATTTACGGGGTATTGGTACACGCCATCGTTGAAAACAGAACCAACAATACGGAAGTACTGTCCGTCTTTAAGGAACGGCAGCGTAACACTGCCATTTTCAATCGTGAACATGCCACTGTGAATGCCGCCAGGCAGCCGAAACCAGTTGTTCAAATACTGCAAAACCTGCTCTAGCATTACGCCGCCCTCCGTTACTGTTGGTTCATAAATTCTTCAATGATATCTGCCTTGCGTGTTTTGGTGATACTATAGCCAAGCTCACCGGCAAGCGCCTTGATTTCTGCAATCGTCATACTTTCGAGGTCGCTTGCGGTGTAGGCAGACCGCCGACTATAGCTTGTCAGTCCTGGTCTGCAGCGCCGATGGTAGACACAACAACGCCGTCCAGACGCTCTGCAAACAGAACCATACCGTTAATAACAGTATCGGATGCGGTCATGTTGGTATAATCAGGCTCCTCGTGAATGCCGATCAGGCCAGTTGCGTCGGAGGTGAAGTTAAATGCCTCGCCCAGGTCTGCGCCGTTAACGGGAACGTAGTACAGAACAATGTTTTCACGGGCAGTTGCATAGATCTTGCCCTCGGGGACAGAGCTGTTAAAGAACACAGTGCCCAGTCCCAGGAAGTCCTCAACATAACGCATGCCAAAAGCGGTTTGCGTAGTAATGTTTGCGGATGCCAGATAGTCAGCAACGTCCATAGGATTCATGAAATACACGCTGTCCACGGAATCGTCCTCAAACAGCACCTGCAGCTTGCCCCAAGCCTGGGCAAGAGCGGTCTGGAAAGTAGCGCCGCCAGTGGTAGAGGTTCCGGTTGCCAGGAAAGCAAAGAACTTAGCGCGGACGGCCTTCTGCACGTCAGACAGCATCTTGTCGGTGGTCATGGTCACGGCCTGGTCATATCCACGCTCGATGATAGCTTCGGCAGATGTAGCCTTGCGCCACTTCAGCAGGGCAATTTCGTCAATAGCCACAGGCTCAGTCTTATACTTGGACAGAGGAATGGTTTCACCCTCAGCAACGTTGCCATCCTCCAGAGTGCCAACGGCTCGATAGGCCTTCAGAACGGTTCCGGCCTGCTTTGCGATCTTACGGGTGACGCCCATAGCCTCCAGCAGCTTCTTAGTGGAATCGCCAAAGATGTTGACAAACTCTACCTCTCGGGCACGGGCCAAGTCTTCCTTCTTAATCAGATTGGTTTCAGCCATTTATTAGGTCTCCTTTTCAAACAATTTCATGTTTGCGGCAATTGCAGCTCTGCGCTCTGCTCGGTCCGTGATTTTCATGATGTCATCACGGGTCTTTGCTCCATTACCGCTGTTTTTGGCGGGAGTCGGAGTTTTGGGATTTTCAATCTGCTCCTGCACAATTAAATCGGACCACTCGGTCTTGATGTTTTCTTTGTGCTGGTCAGCGTCCTTGATTTTGCCATCTTCCAGCAGCTCGATTCCTTCCATGTCTGTGCATTTCAGAACCGTATCAATCCGCTTTTCACTCACGCCAGCCTCTTTCAGAAGATCTCGGAACGCCTTTGCTTTGGCCTCTCTGGTCTCCTTACTTTTCAGCTCTTTCTTGAAGTCCTCAAAGGCCTGATGCTCCTTTTCGTACTTCTCCTTAAAACCGCCGTCCCCTGCGGCTTTGATTTCGTCCAGCTCCTTCTGAACGCTGGGCAGCTTTTCTGCGTCGCCCTTATACTTGTTTAGGTCGGCTTTCAGACCGTCCACCGTCTCGGCGTGGGCCTCGATGATCTGTTCGATCTTCTCCTCCTCGATGCCCATAGCCTTCAGCATTTTGCGAGTAAGTGCCATGACACTATCTTCCTTTCCTTTGGGGCCGTTTCTTCGACCTCGATAGTCTTATAAATACATTTTCCTATAAAAAAAGAGGCCCGTTCCCACAGTAGTGGGACGAGCCAAAAAAATTAGGCAACCTGCGAAAAAAATCGCAAGTTGCCTTTGTTTATGCGTTTTTCATTTCATCTTCAATGATGTTCCTGTATGTTTGTTTGTGGTCCTCAACAGCTGGTTTTAAATACGGCTGTGCTCGTTGTCCATTTGTATGATGCCAGCGCCCTTCGTCATCCTGGTATACCCACGGGTCCTTTCTTCCGCCCTCTGCATATTTGCCGGTTCCAAGCTCAACATAAGGCGCATATTCGGTGTTTGTACCGATCTGCACCGCTTTGCCATCAGGCTCAAGCTTGTGTGTAATGCTGTTTCGCAGGTTACCAGTATCAACAGGAGTTAAATCTTTCGCATACCCTTCCGCCTGCATGCCGCAACGTTCCAGCGCGCGGATTATAGCTCCGTCAAGAGCGGCAAGCGCCTCTTTGCTATTGTCAATAACGTTAATTTCCATCGTTCTTCACCTTCAAGCACTCCTCGAATCTATACTCCGGAAACTGCGTAAAGAATTTAGGTAAAAACTGGAGCACCAACTCTTTCAAATTAGAGTCGAGGTCGTTGACGTTTCTGCAACTCGCCACCTTATGCACCCAATAACCATCAAATGATGCATCATCAAAAAGGCTTTCGGCGTCCGCTATTTCGTAATCGACCTCATAGGAAGGTTGGATGCAGAGTTTTCCTCCGCCGCTGGTTTTAAGCAGATAATTGTCAACATATTCTGCAAGACCCCCAGCAAGTCTATCCCACAACACATCTAAGTTCATACCCTCACTCCTTTACAACCGCCTTTGTACGGTTCAGCAGGACCACATAATCGTGTCCTAGTGCACCATTTGTAGCTATCGCATCATATCCCTTTATCGAAGCATAGAAGCCAACATCTCGGATGACATCCTGGTAGTCTTCCTTTGCCTCACCTATGATTTTAGGAATACCAGTCTCCATAAACTCTTTGTAGAGCGTCGCATAATCAGTGATTCTCGCGTCATTTGAAAGGACCGAAGAAATCACCTCGCCACCATTGCCTGCATAGCTGGTTTGAGCAATGTTTTCGTCTTTAGCGAAATACACGCCTCGGCCAAAAATCGCTTGGCCGCTATTGTTTGCCCACAGCTTTCCGTACTTGAACTCATCCGCAACGTCTTTCGCGCTCTTGTCGCCATTGCCATGAACGCCTCGATACAGCACGGTTTTCCCCCGTGCGTATTCGTCGAAATCCTTTGCGTTGAGCACTTTGGGTAGGCCATCGTAGCCAAGCTCGGAGTTTAAGAAGCATCTGATTGCCGAATACCCGCCATAGCCATTGTCCAACAGAGCTGGATTAGCGTTAATTTTATCTGCAAATGCCTTCGCCCGCTCGACAACCTTCTCTTTGCTGAGAATCGGCTCTCTTTCGTTGGCCTTTGCTTCCACTTTCTTTATATCAGATTTCAGCGGATTTTCAATCTTCTTTTCGTCCTTTTTCCAGTTCTGCCACTCATCGTATGTCATTTCATTTACCAAACCGTTATGCCCTGTAACGGGTTCACGCACGCGCATATGCCGTGGCTCCGCCTCAATCCCCTCTTTCTCAACCGTTCGCATAGTGCAACGGCAGTTCCAAACAAGATTGGCGCGTCCGGTAGGATCACCGGGGAACATTAGCTCAGAGCCTTCAATTTTAAAAGGTTCATCCAGCCCAACGGTTTGCCCGTCCAACATAGCATGTGCATGTCTGGTTCTGTTGTCTTTTGTCGCAATCCAGCGTTTACGCAGCTGTAGGCCCATTTTCTTCGCCTGGTTATAACTTTCCTGCCGTCCTGCGTTCTGCGCTCCTGTGACCGCTGTTCGTGCGTTTCTCAGCGCTCCGCTGCGGTTGGCGTCAGACAGGTTTTGAACGCGGTTTGCTATTTTACCAATCGATTCACCTTGCAAAATGCCAGCTGTAATTTCTGCCGTAAACTGGCGTTTATTCCATTTAAGATCTTTCGGCGCATCCACTCTGCGTTTAGGCAGCAAAGTAGGGTCTTCAGCAATCAGTCGTTTAACGGTTTGCTCGTCCCAAATGGTAAAACCTACATCGCCGGAAACCTGTTCAATCGTATATGCGGCATAGTTGTGATTTAGGCTGTAGATTCCCGGTGTAGTGTCGTTAACATACGATACCGCCACTTTGTTGGCCTCGGTCATGCGCTCCGCTACTTGATCTCGCAAAGCCTCAAACCGCTTTCCGCGCCCAATCTGAGCCAACCGCCACTGTTTATACTGTTCTTCTGTGATTTTACCGGCTTTTAATAGTTCCTGCTGCTTCTTGTCACGTTCGACAAACAGGGCAAAGTATTTGTCTACTTTGCCCTGTAAATCGTTTCTTGCGTCCTTATATACCTTGCGAATCCGCCGTTCCAGGGCCGCAAGTTCTTCTTCTGTCCACTTGTGCCCTAAATCGTCCATCAATTATTCCTCCGCGGTTTCTTCCATCACTTCCGGCGCAAACCCTTCTTCGATTTTGTCAATTCTGGCGTTAAGCCTTTCTGCATCTTCTGCATCACGACGGTCTAGGATTTCATTAACCTCAGCATTAGTCAGCCAGGGAAGATGCTCCAAAACCGCTTCATCATCCAGATAATTAGCCGCAGAAAGAACCATCTGCGTTTCTTCTGTCTGGTTAGCAATTCGGTTCCATTTGAAAGACGGTTCATCATCAACGCCAATCAAATCAAACAATCTGGAAATAAAATCGCGGATGCAGTATTCAAAATCACCACACTTGTCGTCCTGCGCCTGATAAGCAAGACGAATCGCGGTTGCCGTGATGTTTCCAGTCAGCGCTTTTTCTACGTCAAGCAGCATTGCATCTTCGTACAAATCGCTTCTCAAGCGATCAAGCAATGCCTGATTTGCTTCGGTAGGAACGTTGAGCGTATGCGCTTCAGCTTCAATTCCTCTGTCAAGCACGGTTGATTTAAGCGACTTCATCCGTGCCACAAATTGTGCAAGGTCGCTGTCATCCATACCGCCGGAGCCTTTCAAGATCCAGTAAAACGCGCTTGTTTCGTCAATGGTGTTTGCCATGCCGGACTTAATAAAGTCATAGCAGTCAATAGAGGCGCGAATGCCTACGATTTCGGACTCTCTCAAGTCGTTTGCATACATGGGGATAATAGGCAAGCCGCCGTAGTTTTCGCCAACAGACTCCTCAACCCCGTGCAATTTAGTTGTTTTGACTCTGGAAATATAAGCTTTTTTCTGCTGAAGAATTTCCATCTCGCCGTCCTTTTTGCGGACAAACTCGGTATAGCCATCTTCTTCATACAATGTCCAGCGGTCCGTTCCAGAAACGCTCCAAAATCGAATGCCAGCTCTTAGTTCACCAGTGATCTCGTCTGTAATCGGTACAAAACCAGCCTCAGACCCGGTCTCTACAAAACTAAACACCTCTAAGTGGTCGTGGTTCCAGTAACCATACGAAACGCCATCAACCAGAGCCTTTTTGGCAAGCTTCTGCAGCTGATAATCAAACGTATTGCCTAGCTTTTTGCTTGTGTCGTCTTTCTGGAATGTCACACCATTTGAAAGCACATACTGGGTTTGCTGGATAACAAACCGCCGGAAGAAACCGTGTGTCAGTTTATAGTTTGCGCTCCAGATATCCGGGATATCGCGGCCCGTTGTGTCAGTCAAGTATTTCTGATACTTACTAATTGTAACGTTTCGCTTGGCGTAGTATTCCTCCGCGTCTTTTGCGACAGAATACTCGGTAGAAGCCTCGTGGTCATTGACCGCAGACCGCACAAACTCGATTAACCCAGACTCGGACCCACCGACCTTTTCAAATTCCTGATAGGTTTTCATTACTGCCCCTTTTCTGACAGAGCAGCTCCTTTAGCCTGTCAATAATCTGAATTGTTTTTTTTCACGCCACACGCCAACGGTCTGTACAAAATAGCGCAGAGCGTCCATAGCGTGGTCATTTTGCTTTATAGGCTTGTCTTCTGTGGCTTTATCGTCCCAGGAATACAAGCCAAATTCCTGAATGGTGCGCTTGCAGCAGTCGTTTACTTTAATTTTACCGTCATTGAGCGCGGTTGCCGTGTGCTGGATTCCTTCAAGCACAGCGTTGTCTGCATCCCAAATTTTAAACTGCCGCTTTTGCTCTACCAACGTAATAAAAGATGCCGCTGAAGGGTCTACAATTACACGCCAAATAGGTAATTCCCCGCACAGTTTTACAAGTTCGTCATAATACTGCTGATCCGTTTTTTGATTGCTGGTTTCTCTTCCGGAGTGGTAATACTCCTTTACCAGATACCAAACATCGCTACAGCGGCCCCACAGCAGCATTGCTGTTGGGTTTTTGATGCCATAATCCATGCTGACCAAATAACGGTCGTAATCACGATCTACAACAGGCACTATGCAGGTTTTATTAAACATGGGATACACAAGCCCTTCCGCGAGCACCCAAAGGCCGCGAATGTAACGATCAAAAAACACACCCACATATTGTTTTATGTATCGCTCTTTAATGGACTCAGCCAGAGTCAGGTTATCGTCCATTGTAAAATGTAAATAAAGCAGTTTTCTCTCTCTGCTCTTTTTGATCCAATTTACATAGAACCAGTGAAACGGTCCTTCCGGGTTGCAGTTAAACCAAAACTTGGAGCCGGTAACAGAACATCTTGCCGTCGCCTGGTTTACAAAGCTTTCCGGCATCAGAGCCACTTCGTCGAAAAACACGCCTGCCAGAGTGATACCCTGAATCAAATCCTGCGAAGATTCATCCTTGCCGCCAAATATGTAAAACAGGTTCGCTTTGTCGCCCTTAGATACAACAAGAAGGTTATCGGTTCGCTTTTCCGTAACCGTATAGCCTCTTGCTTTTAGCTGTTTTTTGAGCGTCCCAAGCACGTTTCTGCGAAAGCTTGCAATCGTTTTTCCGCACAAAGCAAAATTCTGCCGTTCAAACGTGGTCATGGCCCACAGGACAAACGAAAAGGCCATACTGACCGTTTTTCCGGAACGGATTGCGCCATCAGCAATGATCCCGTTGTAGTTGGCATACTTGCTGTTCTTGTGCCACCAGCAAAGGACTTTCTTTTGCCGGTTGCTCATCGGCCCCCACTTAAAGACTGTATTCTTCATGATTAGTCCTCCGGGAGCATATCGCTATCATCTCCGTCATCAAACAGAGATGCGGCATTACTGCCCAAAGCATCCAACAGACCGTCAGAGTCGTTGTCTTCGGGTTCCTGGATATCCAGAACGCCAAGCTCCACACAGCTTTGAACCATCTTGCGGAAGTCACTCGGGTTAATGCCCCGCTTTTCTGGGTCTTCAGAGATAAATTGTTCCTGCTTAATGAACCATCCCTCTGCAAGACGCATCATAGATGCTTTGATTCTTACTTTCGCAGCAGCCTCCTCAGAAAGCGCCTCGGATGTTTTCTCAACCGTCTTTTGTTCGGTTCTTGTTCGGATTCTGTCCTTGTGCTGTTCTCTGGCATCCGCCCACTTTTCTTTTACGGCCTTGTCTTTCAGAACAGAAAAACTTATTCCGTGTTTTTCCGCAATTTTCCGGTAACTGATATCGCCGTTGATGTATTCTGTTTTGATCTTCAGCCAATCAACAGCCACATTCACCACCTACATTCTTGTTTTCAGCAACAGCCGTCCCGCCCCTCGGCATACAAAACGTCGCTGACTATTACCCACATGACCTTGTGCATTTTAAGGACTGCACAACCTCTTTTGGAGCTACCTATGGGACTCGAACCCACAACCTGCCGCTTACAAGGCGGCTGCTCTACCATTTGAAGCTACGATAGCGTTTTGGATTAGTTTTCCCGCTTAGATTGTCACACCACACCCGAATCATTGGGCCGGTCCTAACTCCACCTGATATCCCAGTTTTGTTTTCACCTGCAGCAGTTTTCAGCGAGCATTGTCATTCTCTGTGTGGATACCCGATTGTACTCACACATCATCCGGGAGCGACCCGGCCGCTGGAGCAACACACGGGATTCAAACCCGCCCTAACAGCTTGGAAGGCTGCTGTGCTATCACTACACCAGTGCTGCATATTCCCCAACCCGAATTGCACGGGAGCCGGTTTTCTCCGACCGGAGCCGCTTTTACAGGGCGCGGCTTATCAGGAGGATCGCACAAAGCGATCAAAGGAGAAAGACAGCCTATTCCAGGCTATGGATCTATTTTGGCACATCAGGTGTCTCTCGTTCCCACAATAGTGGGATTTATAAAAATTTTTGGCGACCTAGTAAATAGTCAATCGGAACCTCGAAAAAGTCAGCTATTTTACAAAGAGAACTAGCCGACGGCTCTTTTTCTCCTCGTTCGTATTGACCGATGATGTTTTTGCTCAACCCGCAACACTCCCCAAGCGCTTTACGGTTCATTCGCTTTCGCTCCCTGAGTTTTTGGAGTCTTTCGGGGAATTCGTCCATTAAGCACCTCCTTTAAGATATCGTTTTAATTCTTCTGCACTCCTGCAATATTTGTGGGTGTAGATATGTCCGAATTCTTGAACGCACTCGATGATGTAAGGTTGATTCCAGACCTCCAGAGCATCATTGACAGGGACAGTTGATACATTGATGCGGTATATGTCTCTGTATGTCATTTCAATTTTGTATGGTTTAGAGGCGTCCAGCGCGGTCTTTATAGCTTTGTAGTCGTTAGTGGACAGAAGGTGTGGAGTTGTCATTGTGCCCCTCCATCTCGATCAAAAAAGCTGCGTTTGTAGCTAAATGCCAAAGATGCGGAAGTCCGCTTTCTTCGTCGTGCGTTTCTCCGGATAGATATGCCAGCCAATGACGGTAAAGAGCGTCACGGTATCTCTGAGGCTCGACACGTTTCCAGTTGTCTGGATCGGTGTATTTCATTGCTCCGTATTCTCGCACAGCTGCCACGGCCAGAATTAACCCAGAAGGAACAAGCGTAGGCCGCAGCTTTTCGCCGTCGGCTTTTATAGTCTGGTCGTAGCTCATTTGCTGGCCCTCCCACACGGGTGCATTTCATGACAAGTCCCTCCGTGGTATTCACACATAGGAACAAGAAACGGCGCAAACTCCGGGCACTGTTCTTTGACCAGATCGCAGATCATGCGCACAACATCCGTTGTCTCTTTGGATGCCTGCGAGCATAGACGCTTGTTTGCTACAACCATCAATTCCTCTGCATTGAGGTCCCAAATCATGTTAACAGGGGAATCCTGAGAGGCTTTGTTGCGGTCATACTGGCTTTGACGGTCATTGCGTTGGCTTTTGACATAGGGCTGTGCGTGAATGTGTCTGCACAGATGGACAGATACCCACGAAGGAAGGTTTTCGATGTAAAAAGAAAACCTTAATCTGCGGATAGGGCTGTGTCTTGCCTCCAAAACGTTGTGTTTCCATTCTGCGTCAGGCGGATTTTTTACTTTCAGACCAGATGTAACTAAAGCTCGCTTTTTACACTCCAGCCAGTCTGACTCTGTGGGCCATTCGGTCATTTCAATAAACATGATTTACTCCTTGTTCACGATTTCAGCTGTGATCGTGTATTTTTTGTTTCTTCCTTTACGAACATTTGTGACCAGTTCGTAAAATCCGTTTCTTCTCGTTAGCCCCATTGCCTTTGCGCACTGGGCAGCGGTTCCAAATGCCACAAGTTCGTCCGTGTAATTGTTCCACACGGTATAGTCGTATCTCTTTTTGTTTCCTTGTTTCCAGGCGTTTTTGATATTCCCGGCTTTGCGTCCACGCTTTACAGGCCAGTCAACGTTCCCAAAACTTCCGCCGTGCCCCTGAAGCAACCAGCCTCTTACCGGGCGTGTCGTTTGCAGCGCCCATAAGATACTTCTGGTGCATACCCCAACTTCTTCAGCAGCGTTCAACCGTGACGGCCAGTTCTTTAACTCACCCGTCATAAGGTTTTTGCCGTAAACGGGCATCTTAGCTCGAGCCACAAAAACCGCCTCCTTGCCTACTCGTAAATTTTTTCATATCTCCCACAACGGCACAGGCCCGGCGTTTTCTGTTCCCGGAATTCCTTGCACATACACTTAGTGTCCGGTGTACGCAACACAGCACAAGGGCAGTATCCATTGTTTGCTTTGACCAGATCGCCAACGCTGGCTTCAACTGTGATAATTTTAAGTATTGCCGTCACCGTCCTTCCGTTCTCCGTAGGAGCAGAAATCGTCAGGTTTGGGATAATCGATTCCGTAACCATTAGCGCAGTCGTAATGGGTTTCAAAATCGTGATACCACTTGCAATCCTTACACCGCACCACAGGAACAGCATCAATGGTCTTCTGGAACTCAATCCCACGAAGCACGGCAGTCAGAGCCACCATGAATCCTTCGTCCGTGAACATTCCTGCGTAACTGGAAATCCGTTCTTTCAATTCGTCCAAATCACCAAGCCGCATATCATTCACCGTCCTTAATAGTCCACAGCTTCCTGCCGTGTGATGAAGAAATGGATGCCCGCTGCGCATTCGTTCCTTCGGTCTTCGTCAAAATCTTCAACCCTGACAGTTTCGCCCACACGGTAAACGAAGGTTCCATCGCGCTGACTATATGCTTCCTGAACCTCTGCCGCAGTCCCGTCAAGATTTTCAATTGCAAGCACCTTTGCTTCACTGCATCTGCACTTGCGTCCGTATGCACTGCTACGCCTTGCAGCTTCTGTCACTTCCAACCTAACAATGTAATCATTACGAACCTTTTTCCATGCGGTAAAACTGCCGTATTCCGGACAACAGATTGGAAAGAACTTATTGAGCATTTCAAGTCCGATTTCGGCTCTGGACAGGTCGGCTCTGGACAGGTTGGCTCCGGACAGGTCGGCTCCGGACAGGTCGGCTCCGGACAGGTCGGCTCCGTACAGGTTGGCTCCGTACAGGTTGGCTCCGGACAGGTCGGCTCCGTACAGGTTGGCTCCGTACAGGTTGGCTCCGTACAGGTTGGCTCCGGACAGGTCGGCTCTGGACAGGTCGGCTCCGGACAGGTCGGCTCCGGACAGGTCGGCTCCGTACAGGTCGGCTCTGGTGCCGCCGTCTTCACCTCTTACCCATTTCAGGTGTTTATTTAAGATTTCACTGATTTCTCTCTTTGTCATATCATTCACCGTCCATTCTTGCTCCGCAGTTGGGGCAACACTTTGTTTTCCTCTGAGGTGACCCTGGCGCAGAATCGCAGGCAGTGCAAAACAATTCAACGCCACATCTGCCTTTCGACCTGTATCTCCATAGCCCATGCACCACAGGCGCAACGTCTGCGGCAGGGATGCTGTCAATAACATGCAGCGCATCCTCTCTCATCAGATGCTCAGGATGTTTGATGCACACCGCCCACGAAAGCAGCTCGTCCTTGACTTGTTCTCTCTCGATATACTCAGCCATCTTTATTTCCTCCCCAGCAATTCATCCACCGTGCAGCCGAACTCGTCCGCTAGGAGACACAAACTCCATGCGCCGGGAGCGTTCTGCCCTGTCTCCCAAAAATACGGTTGTCCGTGGCTCACGCCCAGCCGTCTAGTCAGCTCCTGCCGCGTGATGCCAAGTGCTTCTCGCTTCTCACGGATGTTCTTTGCTAACGTAGCTTCGATAGTCAGTGCCATTACTTGCCCTCCCACGCATACTCCCACAGATCATCGGATTCCTTGCACAGAGAGCAGTTCACGCCGGGGCTGCCGTACTGGCGCTTGCAGGAAATGCAAGTTCCTTCGACCAGCTCAAACAGCCAGTATCGCTCCGCCTTTACCATTTCATAAAGACATTTCATGCGTTCCAGTTCCTTCTTCAGCTCGTCCCGCTCTTTTGCAGTAGCGGCATAAAGCTGCCTTAAATCTTCGTAGCACATGCGCCCTCCTTGCGCTCTTCCGCAGCCCTCCTTGCGCTCTTCCGCAGCCCTCATACACGCCCTAACGCCGTCGGCGTAGCCGCTCCAAAACTGCACGTCACATGCTTCGCCGTTTCTGCAAGCATCTTCCAGTCGCTCCAATGCGTATTCAAGAATTTCTTTCATGGTTCCTCCTCAATATTCGTCATAAACATTCCCCGTTCCGTCATCCGGTGTTGTATCACCGTCATAAACCCGCTCCGGACAATAAAGGATGTGATACCCAACATTGCACTCAACAACGGTGGAATAATTGTTTGTGGAATCCCGCTCACAAACCTCCACAATCCAGCCCTCAATTGGCTTGAATCCGGGTCTTTCTGTAGCCGGATCAATCGCACTCCACGGGCACAGACCACCAGATTTCGTGCAGCTGAAACACAGCTCATTTGGCTTGCAAACGATTCGTCCGACCTGACAGTTTGTGATGATCAACGTGCTCATTTGTTCCGCCGTTTTGCCTCTTTTTTTGAGCCATTTGTAAATCGTCCCGTAGCTCATGTGATAAATTCGCTCAATCGCTCTTTGAGACCATCCAGCCCGCAAAAGCTCGATAATCGCAATGTCGTCAACCATCTTTTGCCTCCCACTCCCGGTATATAGCGAAGAAATCCGCCGCATTCAGCGTTATTCTCCATTCTCCGTGATTTTTTCTGTGAGCGACTACAGGGATAGCCCCACTTTTTAAGGCGTCGCGCATCGCCTGTAACATGGCTTTATCGAGGTCAAGTCTTTCAACCCTTTTTACCTCCACATGAAGTCCGGGAAGGCCAACTACGTCCGCTGCGTCTCCAGTGTTCCCGCAATACTGGGCTGTGCGCCTGACGTCATAGCCCTGATCACGGCAAAACGAAGCAAATTCCCGCTCACCCCTTGCGCCCTTTTGTTTGCTGTTCATGCAACACCCCCGTCAAACGTACCGCCACAAATCATCGTCATCGGTTAACTTGCCCGTAGGATTTGGCTTCTTGTCCCTGTTTGCCCAATTGCGCACAGCTGCTTTCCAGTCTTTCATCGGCTCTTTGCCGACCTTCCAGCCTTTGGAGGCGTAAAAATCTACAAACCTCTGCGGGTCTACAACGTAGCCGCTCTCCTGGCAGTATTCAGAAACTTCGTCAATCGTGGGTGGAGTGAAGCGCTTCGCGCGTTTCTCTTTCGTATTCGGATTGGATTCGGATTCCGTATTGGATTGGATTGGATTACGGGAACATATGCTTGCATCTGAATTCATTTGCTTGCAAATGCTTGCAGATGTATTCACACCTTCTTCGGGTGATGGATATTTGCTTTTCTTTGCCCGGATGTTCTGATGATCATTCCACGTTGGTAGGTAAAGGTACGGTTTTCCCTCAAACTCATACAGAGAAACCAGTCCTTTACTCGCCAGCGTATTGATGCCAGCAGACACAGCCTTTATGGTCAAATTTTCTTTCAAAGGGAAAAGGCGGTTTTTTACGATCGCCGCCCTCCCGTCAAATCTCCCAAAATCGTCACAACTCACCATAAGACGGTAAAACAGAACTTCTTCAAACCACGAAAGAGCGTCTATGCTGTCGCTTGTGCAAATGCTCTCTTTTAAAATTCTGTTCGGCACGGTATCACCGCCTTAAAACGGCAGGTCGCCAGTTTCTCCCGAAATCTCCGCAAACTGCTCCGCACGTTCAGCCAAAGCGTTTCTGTTGGCCGCCGAATCGTCGCGCTTGGAATCTGCAAAATAAACGTTGTCCGCCACGACTTCCGCGCTTCTTCGTTTCGTGCCGTCCTTCTCTGTCCAGTCTCTGATCTGGAGTCGGCCTTCGACAACTGCCGTCCGTCCTTTGCTGAAAAATTTGCTTACAAATTCAGCCGTAGAGCGCCACGCAACAATGTCAATAAAGTCTGTTTCCTTGTCACCATTCTGCGCCTTAAAATCACGATCCACAGCAAGGGAAAAGGAAGTAACAGCGGTTCCGCTGCCGGTTCTCCGCAATTCAGGGTCACGGGTCAAGCGACCCATAAGAATAATCTTGTTCAGCATGTATTACTCCAATCTATAACGAGCGTATTTGTATGCTACACCGTCAATTTTCTTACCGTATACCATTTCTGTCCGAATCAAAACGCCAGACTCCTTCAAGTCTGCAATTCTTGCCGCCAGCCGCATACATCCGATTTCGTCAGCGGCCTCCATCAGTGAAATGGAGCCATGTTCTTTCATGTACTCCAAAATCCTCTCTGCCTGTGTCATGCTCCTCCCTTTCTATAAATCATGTCCTCACGGTTCCAGTCCGGATAAAACGATTTCAAATGGGCTACAATGCGAACATAGCAGGCGGAACGCACATCGGGGTTTTTGTCCTGGTCAAATCGTCTGTGACAAGCCGGGCACAAACAAACGATGTTCTGCTCAATTCCCATTCCCAGCTGTGCCCGCCGCACAACATGTGCGTTTGGGATTCCCGGCATGTGGCAGATAACACATTCGCCCTTGTCGCGCTTGTAAACTGCCTCTTTAACTTTCGTGGAAATCATTGTGGCTTTTGTGGATTTGTGCATCACTTCCACTCCCTCTCAACCTGGGCGTCAAGTATCTTGATTTGCAGCTTATATGCGTTTATGGCCTCTTTGGCACTTTCATAAACGGTTAAAGCAATATCCCTTTCCAGCCTAAGCCGCGCAATGTCCGGGAGGCCCCGGCATATATCAGAAATAATCGTGACCGGCATACCATCCGCCCGGTATTCCAGAATCTTTTTGGACAAAGCGGAGCGGTATTCGCATTCTGCCTGTGCGTATGTTTTACCCCTTACTCCAAGCTGCGTAATGGCCTTGTCTAACAAAGCTGTTTTAGCGCCGATCTCAGAAACAAGGTCATGCATTGTCCTGCTCCTTCTGCGCCTGTTTCATACACGCTGCGCACAGCGCATGCCCAAATTTCTTCTTGCTATAAGCAACCATATCCACCACTTCCCACGTCGTACCGTCACGTTTTCGGATTGCCAAAATATTCTCCTCGCACCGCTCACACGTTACAGGTTCAGGCTTTTCGGATTCCGGCAAATCTTCACCGGCATAGATGTAAAGGCCAACGCCATGCCGCGCACACGCTTTTGTAAGGCTGCGCTGGATAGCCTTGTTTACGTCAAACGAAGTGACCTGCTCTCTTGGAATAGACCGGTTCCGGTTGTCCATAACCGGCAAGAATTCAATGTGTTCAATTCCGCTGATGGTAACTCCCGTTTTTACCCAGCAAGTCATACCGTCTGTGTGGTAAAAAAGGCCGTCTGCGTTTTCGTAAATCGTGTAAGTGGAATCGGGGTAAAGCTTCTTTACTTCCGCCCAAGCAAAGGCCCAAGAAAGGTATGTAAGGCCGTTTTTCTTCTCGGTCTTTCCGTTGACGTTGATATCATTCAGTTTCTGAAAATAATTTTCGCTCACCATGTCCTCCATTCTCTCCAGTCCCTACCGTCAAGGAAGTCCTGGATATATTCAATTTCGCCGTCCACCATGTCAGAAAACACGGATTGGATCTTTTTAAGCGCCTCTCGCTTGTGCGTTGGACACAAACCGTAATACGCTTTGCTGTCCGGAATCATTTCAGTACACTTGGAACACTGAACGGCCCTCTCTATATCGCTATGGCAATACGGACAACCGTTATACAAATGGAAGTCATTTGCGCTGTCCTCCAATGTAGTGCCACACCCGGTGCAGAGATACTCAAACAAAATAACCACCGGCTTTCCGCATCCTCTGGCTCTTTTTCTGGCACTCGTCCGAGCAGTAGATTTTACGGGTTTTCTTCATCGGCTTTCCGCAAAGAGCGCACACGTTCTTTTCACGCGGAGGAATATACCCAATGCGCTGTTGCTCTTTATATTCGCCGTAAGATAGGCCCATAGACCTTGCCACAGCTTCGTCCTGTGCGATGCTCATTCTTTCACCTCTACAATCTCGCGGTTTTTCAGCGTATACCAGGTGTCCGGTTTGTAAGTTTCCCCAATGCAGATCACGCTTGTAAAAACAGGTTTTCCATCCTCGTCTGTAACTACAAGAACCAGCGTGGAGCCGTTTCCGCCTTTCACAATAGGGGATTCGCCTCTTGCTACAGCTACACCATTTTCGCCACAAGAAGCCTTTCCGCCAGAAAGAGCAAATCCAAAGTTGCCTGCCGTGGCTGCGCCTCTGTTGCCTGCCGTGGCTGCGCCTCTGTTGCCTGCC
>CAZMHL010000003.1:0-25266 GCA_964566065.1 uncultured Eubacteriales bacterium | reverse complement strand
CTATGGGTTTACAGGTAACCTTTCTCTTTTTGCCGCTCTCTGAAAAAGTGAGAGTGCACTCCCTCGAAAGCACCTTTACCGCCTGCTCTGCAAGGGTGCGGGAGTAAAGCATATCACCGCCGATTGTTATAACTCTGGGCATATCGCTTGAATCAACGGTTGTCTGTCCGTCAACGCCGTAATATTTTACGGTAGTGTATCTTTTTTCCACAAAACTCATTCCGCTTATGGAAATAATATTGAAATTCTTACCTCCGCCGCCGTGGAAATCTATACTTCCAAGCTCGTTTGAAAAAGTAAGTATCATGCAAGTCCCCTCGCTTTCTTCATTGAGTCGAATTTTTTGATTTCGTACAACTGGTCTGCAACGGATGTGCCGCCCGATGCCGTAAGATTATAAACGCTTGAATATGTATTGCCGCCGTTTCCCGAAAAGAGCTCCTTGAGTACGGATAAAACATCAAAAATCTCAACGATGCCCGAAAATGACTGCATAAACAAATCAAAATCCGAAAAAACATCTTCAAAATTGCCAATATCTCCGTTTTTCAAAAAACCGTCAGGGATGCCGCCGAAGCTTTCCTTGAGAATTTCACCCATAATGGAACCTATCAGGTCGTAAGATGATATTACATCTTCAACTGCGGGCTTGTTAAGTGAGTAGTCAACCAGCTTGTTAAAGCCCGTCGCCTCTCTTGCAACCTCATAAATTTCCTCCTCGCTCATTCCCGTAGAGAGCAGAAATTCCTTGTTGTTTTTAAGGTAGTCATTAAGCCCGAAAACAATGTCTTCCCTTTCCTTGCGGTCGTAATCCTCTAAAGCGTACAGCTCTTCGATTTTGCTTTTCAGCTTTTCGTAGGCAACGCACTCGGACAAAAGCTGATTTTCAAGCTTTTTGCTTTCTTCGGCGTTTATGCCGTACTGCTCAACAATTTCTCTGTACGCCTCTGCGGTGTCCCTTACCGCCTTTCCCTGTTCCTCAAGCTGTATATTACAGCTTTTTATACTCTCTGCACGTTTTTCATAATCCTCGGCATCGTCGTTTATCTCGTTCCACAGCTGATTTTTAAGCTTCGCATTCAAAGAGTCAAGCTCATACTCCTCTTTTTTATCATTAAGAACATCTTTAACTGCTGCTCCTACCTCTTCATAGGAATTTTTCAGTTTTTCAAGAGTATACTGCTCACTATTTAAAATTTCCTGAAGATTTACGCTTTCATCGGCACTTTCGCCGTAGATTTCCGCCATTTTTCCATAAGCAGCCGTTAAATCATCCACATATTTTTGCTGAATCCCGATTTGCGAAGCAATGCTGTCATTTTTTGTTTTTGCAATCTCCGCAACAGTGGCACTGTCTTTGTTCTGCTCATACCAGATTCCGTAGCCGCTCTTTTCCGAGGAAAGGAGGTCCTTGTGGTAATCCGTACTGTCGGACACGCCCTGATTTATGTAATAAGATGCGGGTTTGTATTTTGAAACCTCGCTGATTCTTGATTTTATTTCGCTTATTTTTGATTTTACTCTTGAAATTTCCGCACGGGTTGCGGTGATTTTTCCCTGCTCTGCGGAAATGTAAGCGGAAAGAGTTTTTTTGCAGCTTTTGCCGGCCGTAGTTTTTTTGGTACGCCAGGATGCTATTTTCCGGTTACTGCTGTTTATGCTTTCGGTAAGAGCCTCAACCCTTGCCTCGCATTTCTGTTTTTCAGCCTCAAGGGATGCAAGTTCCGCCGCGCTGTTGTCGGAAAAAATCCCTGTTTCAGCCGCTTCAAAATATTTATCAAGTGAACTCAATTAAAACACCGCCTTTAATCCCTCTTCAAGGGTCATTGAGCCAAGAGAATATTTCCTTTTCATTTTCTGATAGTACCGTTTCAGCTTTTCGTTTTTGATTTCACCGATATCAACCGCTCTGAAAGATACCGCCTTTGAAAAGGCATTTTCACCGCAAAGCCCCTTGAAAAGAGCAATAAATTTTCTGTAATGCATATTTTCGCTGTTTAAGTCAATGTTGTACTGACTGTAAAACGCACTGTATATAAGCTCGGCGTCGGATGAAAAGGAATACAGCCTTTCGCCCTTGCCGTATTCCTTTTTTTCTCCCGTTTCATAAAACATCTTCATACCCGCTATTGCATCTTTTAAGTTTCCGGGGAGTGTTTTATAGAAAAGGCTCAAAGCCTTTGCAAGCTTTCTTGCCGGGTTTAAGCTTTCGTCCGATACCGCTTCCTGAATTTTTATCATGGTTTTAAAGTCAGAATTTACACCGTACTTTTTTCCGCCCGTTATAACAAAATCACAAAGGCTGTCGGTTAATATATTCAAACCTTATCACCTCTTATTTTTGTGTAAATGTAACGGTTTTAAAGCCGTCTGTGCTTGTAACAGTGCCGAACACCTTGCTGCCCTTCACCTTAAAGGTTCCCGAGTATTTGTAGCTTTCGCTCGAATTACCCTCCGAAGACACGATAACCGCAAAGCTTCTCTTAACAGCACTGTAGCCGTTTTCTTCGTCGCCGTCGGTAAAATCTGCAATAAGAATTTCCCTTACTGCATTTTCACCCATATATTCATTGTCGGAAATTGAAACAATGTCGTCGTGAACGGCATTTCCTTTTTCCTGGTCAAAGGCAAAGGAAATTGACGGTGAAAAACCCACCACATCGCTCTGTTCAAAATCCTGATCCACATACTGTCTTGTGTATTCTCTCGGATTTTTTGATACGGAAATGTCGGTAAAGCCGGTCATTCTTTCAAAGGAGCCATCTTCCGCTCCGTAATATGCGACCTTGTCGCTTCTTTTAACAAAACTCATATTTTTCGCCTTTCTTTATTGTTTATTCTCTGTATAAAAACCTGATGTCAACTGCATATTCCGCCGTTGAAACATCGTTTGAAATTATGTAAATACCGCTGACAGCTTCTGCCTTTATAAAGTCGTGACCCGAAGGGTAAAATTCCTTTTTGTCCCATTCCTTAAGGCAGGTTATGAAAGCTTCAAGCAACGCCGTATTTTTGTCGTTTCTTTCATTGTCAAAGGTGTATGCCTCCCTCATACAAAGGGCGCATATATGCTGTCTTATCTCACCGCCGTCAACGTATTTTTCATAAACGGGTTCAAACTTTTTAGCCTTCAGGCAAAAGGTTCCCGTCTGCGAGGGCATATAGTCAATAATTATTTCTTTATTCTCAAATCCCCCGTAGTTTTTAAGATAAGCTATAATTTCTTTTACCATATATCCTCCTTAACTGCAGATTACCCTTACGTGGCTCACGCCTCCGCTTAAATTGCACCTTACAGAGGTAACGGTAAAAGCCTCACCGTAGGGGATTTCCCCCTGCACCTCCTTTAAAAAAAGCTTGTCCCCGGGAGAGATTGCAACCGCGTCCTCATCGAAAATCCTGACAGATACGCTTGAGTTGTTCTCAAGAGCCGTCTTGTCCTGAAGAGCGCTGATTATTCTCCTTACATACACGCAGGAGAAAAACAATCTTTTAATCTGCCCGTCCGTCTGCTTTATAACTGTTATGTCTGTTACTTCACCAAGCATAGCTACACCCCTCTGTATAAAAGGCGGACGGGGAGGAACAACGCCGCCGCTTTAAAAAGCTGTGATGTGTCCTCCTTTTCGTATGTAACACGGTAGCCGTCATTTTCCTCTGCGGAAATGCCCTGTCTTTTCTCATAAAGAGCAAGCCGGTCAACCACACTGCACACTGCATTTTTCACATTTTCGTCTGCCTCATTTATTCTTCCGAAGGTGATTTTGTTAATGTATGCAGAAGCTTTTCTGCCGTAAAACTCAAAGGTATCCTCATCCTTTATACGGTTGCCTTTATATTCATATCTGTAAAAATCAAAATCTGCGTACATAGTAACCTCCATATTAGCCCAGAGCTCTTACCGCAAGCTCCGGATACATTGTTTTGTAGCCGTAAAGAACGTCCATTGAAAGCATATCTTTTTTGTATTTCATATCGTAGCCTTTAACTACACGAAGTGTAATTCCGTTGTAGCTTGTTACATAGCTTTCAACGCCTGACGGTGCTGCAAGAGGTCTTGTTACAAATGCAAATGCCATCGGGTTGAATGCAAGGTTGGCTGTATGAGATGAAACAAGTGTTACATCTGTGTTGTCAGCAGTTGCAGGAAGCGCAGGATAAACGCTTACTTCTTCAATTGCATTCGATGCAGCCTCAACAGTGTCTTTAGTTACAACGTAGTTTTTACCTGAAATTGTAAGAATGTCACCCTTAACGAGCTTACCTGCAAGAGTTGTACCGTCGATTGCAAGCTTTGTTGCACCCTCTTCAATTTCGCCGTTAACCTTAACAGAAGTTGCCTTTGCAATACCTGTTGTGTGCTTTTTAACAGCCTGGCTCATGTAGTTGTCAAGTCCGAAGATTTTACCGATTGAACCCTCTCTCAACGCATCGGTTGAACCGCTCTTTTCTGCATTTACGATAGCAGGGATTGTGGTGAATTTCGCATCGGCTTCTGTGTCCCACACCGCACATCTTGGTGAAACGGGGATTTTTTCGCCGTTCATAACCTTTCTTACCTGGGAAAGGTCTTCAAGAGTTGAAGGTGTTGTGCCTGCAACGAGTGCTGTGTTGCAGATGTCCTTGTAAAGCTCAAGACCGTCAGAGTTAATTTTCTGTGCAAGTGCCGCAGCCGCAGGTTCAATGAACATTCTTGTCAAATCGTCAATTGAAGTTGCAGACTGAAGCGCCGAGAATTCAACGTCAACGGTTGCAAGCTTGTCGAGGGCAACCTCAACGGATGATTCCTTAATATCCTGAGGTGAAATGCCGTTTGTTTCGTCGAATTCGCCCGCAGAGAGAACAACAGGCTTTCTCACCTGGATTTTGTCCCCTTTGCCGTTAACGAAATCGTTAGAAAAGTCTTTGTAAATAAGATTGGGAAATACAAGATTTTCAATAAGTCTCGGAAGAGCACATCTTGCTATTTCTTTGATTGTAATAAGTGAATTTGCCATTTTGTTTTTTCCTTTCTTTACTTTCGATGCCGCCTTCTGCGGCACTTTTAAATAATAAATAATAAAAATGGTACAAATCCGTTGGATTTGTTTTATTATATTAAATTATCTTTATCATTCATTTCTGCTGTTGCGTTGTGTTTGCAAACACACTGCGATAGTATTCATCGTCTGTCATTTTGTCAGGGTCTGCGGAGGAAACTCCCGAATGCATTGCACCGGTATCCTTTAAAGGACTTTCAAAAAGATAAGAATTTTCTTTTCTGATTTCCTCAAGCTGTTCCTCAAATCCCGAAAGAGTTCCGTTTTCAAAAGTGATTTTGCTTCTGTCAATAAACCCCTCAAGGGCCTTTTCGGATTTTGCTCCGCTTTTAATAAGAGCAACCTTGACTGCGTGATTTAATTCGGTCTTGTCAAAGGCTTCTTTAAGAAGCTTGTACTTGCTTTCGGATGCTTCAAAATCCGACTTTAACACAAAGCTCTTCTCAGCCTCGGCAAGAACATCTTCATTAAGCTCAATGCTGTGCTTTTTTAAAAAATCTGCTATGCTTTTCATTCGTTTTCCTCCTCTTTAAGCTTTGTTTTTGCTTCTGTTTCTGACTCGCCATAGTACTTCATTCTGTACTCATATTTCTTCATAACTCCCGCCGCAATGTCGGCTCTGTCCTGTTCCTTTTCCCTTGATTTGTCCTCAATTACGGAATCGTCAAAAATAACACGAACGGATGTGTTTTTAAAACCGCCGGTTTCAAGAATGGCGCAGGCAAGACTTCTAAGTGCTTCTTCAAGCATATTTTCGTGTTTTCTGACGTTTCTGAACAGCGATGCATTGCTGTAAACAACCTCTGTTGCGGTTCTTGACGGCGAGGCCTCAAAGTTGTAGAAGTTTTCTCCCAGCCCGCATTTGGATGACAGATAGTTAAGCTGGTTTTGTACGCCCTTTACGTTTTCATCAACGCGAAGCTTGGGATTGTATTCTTCATACATTTTGCCGTCAATGACGCTGTCTCCCAAAGACATAAAAAGTCTTTTTTTGGAGAACTGCGGCGCGCGTCTTTCTCCGTTTTGTTCTCTTGCGACCATACTTTCGTTCATCATAACCATTTTCCCGCCAAGGAAAAAGTCTGTGCACAGATTGTCAAAAGCAAGGTCAACACCTTTCAAAACGTCAACAGAATTTGCATATACGGAAACTCCCATAGGAGATGCGAGGTCAATGTTGTTTGTAACGTTCGGCTTTAAAATAACAAAGCGGGGAGTAGGCGAATTTGTTTCAACCTCATCCATAACCCCCTCAAAAAGAGGGACCTTGTTAAAGCAGTCGTCAAAGCATTCGTTTTTAATTATGTAGTTGCCCTTCGAGTCCTTTAAGTGGATTTCAAGATAGGTGTATTCTCTGCCCTTTTTGTTAAAGGCGGATGCAAAAGCTACCTCGTTTATACCTCTGTTGTCAAAGGAAATGGGGATTATGCAGTCGGCAGTTATGTAATCAAGTCTGATTTCTCCGCCCCTGATTTTAACAAGTATTGCGCCCGTTCCCAGAGCAAAGGTTTTTTCCACAAGATTGTTTGCATTTGAAAGGAAACTGTTTTTGGAAAGCACATCTTTTAAGAAACTGTTTGCATTCTCGTTGTCCGACACAATGTTTGTTTTTTCATTAAGCAAAAGATTTGCCCAGTCCTCACAGATTTTCTTCGCCATTTTAAGGCTGTATCTGTCAAGCTCAACGGTTTCCTTGCCGTTGTAGTCAAGGTAATGGTGGAAGGGCCTGTGGTAGCCCTTGTACCATTCCTCCCATAAGTGTATTTTGTCGTAATATGTCTTGGAGATATTAATTCCAAGCCTTTTATTCAAATAATCACAGATAGTCTGAATATTCATAAAAAACTCCTTTAAATTTAGTTAATAACGAATAGTTAATAGTGAATAGCTCGGGAAGAAATTCCGATTAACGGAATTTCTTTGAATAATTCAAAAGCGAAGCTCTTATAGCAACTCTGTAACCTCTTTCCCAATTTGAGTACACGGCTATACAAAATTTAAAAAATTGTTCGGATTGCCGTTTTGAAGCGAGCGGTGCTGTATGTGGATACTGCCCCGGGCAAAAAATGGTAAGATGGGCAATTTTTTAAATTTTTCTCACATACTCTACGCCATACCTCAACGCCGCCATTGCATCATCATTGACCGGCATAGGAATGTCGGTGAATTTTCCGCTTTCTTTGTCCTTCATCCAGCACCAGGAGGAAATTTCTCTTATTGTGTTTTTGCAGGAGGGATGAATTATTATTTTCCTGCTCATCAGAAAGTCAATCTGTGCCCTTATGCTGTTCTTTTCTTTTGATACGGGAGCGGCTCTGTACCCGCCCTTGCGCCACATATTTATGCGGTCGGGCTCTGCGCTGTCGCAGAACATAATAAGCTTTTTGTCAAATAATCCCTCAACATCTTTTATTATTTCAAGGGTGTCCTTTCCTCTTACGTAATGCTCCTTTTTAATGTAAATTTCGTTGTCGGTAAAACCTAAATGAAGGATGCAGTTTGCGTGGTTGAAGCCAAAGTCCTGACCTAAAAACTCAACGTCAAGGTCGTAATCAAATTCCCTGATTTCATAGTTTTTAAGAATCTGACCCTCATCTGCCACAGCTTCGCCAAGATACTGATACCTGTACAAATCGGGATTTGTTTTTTTAAGGCTTTCCGCCTCTTTGAAAAACTGCTCTCCCAGCCATTCTCTCGGCGTATCAAGATAGGTTGAGTGGTTGACAATTTTGTCATCCCTTTCCTCGAGCGAATGGGAATTGATCCAGTGCGAAGCCCCCTTTGGCGGATTGTAGGTGTAAAAAACAAAGAAATCCTCTCCGCCTCTCAGTACTGACTGATTTATTGACAGAATATCCTCATGCTCTTTAAATTCCGAGCACTCCTCGTACCACACATAGGCAATGTAGCCGGTTTCTGTTTTTGTGGACTTGATTTTTGTAACGTCGTCCGCACCGCGAAAGAGTATTTTCTGTCCCGTCGGCTTGTAGATAAGCTCGGGAGGTGATTTTTTAGCCTCCCACAGATGCTTTACCGACAGCTTTTCAATTGCCCATAAAAGCTGACTGTAAACACTGTCCTTAATTGAACTGCCCACACGCCTTACCGCCATAGCGTTTCTGTTTTCGTTTGCCATAATGCCGAGGATTATTTCAATTGAAACAAATGAAGATTTTGCTGAGCCTCTGCCGCCTTTTAACCAGAAATGGGTGTATTTGTTTTTCCTGATGTCACGGTGAAGTGAATAAAAAGCGGGAGATATGAGATTTTTTAACCTCATAGAATATCATCCACAATCTTCACGCACCCTATAAGCCCCGACTCTTCATCTTTGAACATTTTGTTTGCCTTTCCGAGAAGCTCCAGTGCTTTTATTCTGTAATTGGGAGGAACCTCGCTGTCAATTGCAAGTCTGCTCAATTCCAAAAGTATTCTTTTTTCGCTCAACGCTTTGTTCACTTCAATCACCTCGCACAAATATTATAAATCACTTTTCCGGCGACATTCAACGACATGTTTTTTCCTCCTGATTTTTGGTCGGATTGTGCAAAAAAATATCCGCGAAAAAGCTTGTAATCTTTGATTTTAAGCGTTATAATGAAAACGGAAAATGTTCAGATAGTTCAATTTGAAAGGATGATGAAAAATGTATACTTCCGCAGAAATTAAGAAAATTGCAAAAGCATACGGTGCCGATATCGTAGGAATTGCACCTATGGACAGATTTGAAGGCGCACCTGTGCAGATGGACCCGAGATACATAATGCCCGAAGCTAAATCAATGATTGTTATGGGCTTTCGTGTTATGAGAGGTTCTCTTCGCGGAATTGAAGAGGGAACCTTCTTCAGTAACTACTCCGCAATGGGCTACGGCGCACTCACCTATAATTATATTCCCATGACGGTAATGAACCTTTGTAAAGACATTGAAGACGCAGGCTACGAGGCAATTCCTCTGGGACATCAGAGCGACTGGAGAGCCATTGACAACAGCGGAAATTTAAGAGAAGGCTACTCAAAACCCGTAAGAGAGGGCTATCCCTGTCCCGACATTATGCTTCATTTAAGAATTTGTGCATATCTTGCAGGTCTTGGAGAAATAGGCTACAGCAAAATGTTTTTGTCACCCGAATTCGGACCAAGACTTCGAATCGGTGTTGTTTTAACAGAGCTTGAGCTTGAGCCCGACCCGATTTATAACGGACCTGAACTCTGTAATAAATGTATGGCGTGTGTAAGGGAATGTCCGGGAAATGCCATAAGTGCAACAAAAACCGTAAAGGTTACCCTTGCAGGTCACGAAATTGAATGGGGCGAACTTGATTGCGATGCCTGCGATATTGCATTCAGAGGCGGAGAAATCTGCGAACACGGCGAAGGAACCTATCAGGCAGGCAAGGATAACGTAAAACCCTCCTCAATCACTCCCTTCTGCCACAAGCCCACAAACCTTTATCAGTCAGGTCAGGCGGTATGCGGAGCAAAAGGCTGTACAAGAGCCTGCACCGTTTCAATGGAAGCAAGAGGGGTAATGACAAATAAATTCAGGAAGCCTTTCAGAAGACAAAAACCCTGGAGCGTTGACTGGTCGGACTATAAGCCTGATGAAACACCCTGGGACGGCAATGTTTCCTTAAGTGATCTGGGCGCAATGTCCCACAAGGGTGCTTTTGAAAAGAAAGAAAAGAGCGTTTCGGAGGAACACGAGAATATGGCAGACTGATGCATAAAACAAAGTTTCCTGCAAATGAATAAATAATAATTAATAATGTATAATGTATGTTCAAAAGCTTCGCTTTTGTTTTAAAAAAAGAAATTCCGTTTTGCGGAATTTCCATATGAATTATTCATTCTTCATCATTCATTATTCATTTTATCCGGAGGATTTATGTTTGGAAATTACACTGCAAAGGATTATGAAAATTTTAATATAACGGTGACGGACATTGACCTTGCCTTTGAGAAAATATGTCCCGTTGACTACTCTTATTCCTGCATAAACAGAAGCTTTTACGGCCTTGTGTTTATTACTGCCGGAAATCTTGCCATTACTTTTAGTGACAAAAAAATATACTCCGCAAAAAAGGGAGATATCCTCTATCTGAAAAAGGGCTCAACCTACCATTTCAGTTCTCTGGGTGATGAAAATCTTCAGTACGTTGTGGTGTCCTTTGACATTCTTGAGAACGGTTTTGAAAAAATGCTTCCCTTTGAAAGAGTGAACACACCCTCAAAAACACAACGATTTGAGGAGCTGTTCAGCTATCTTTCGGATATATGGTATGTGAAAAGCATCGGTTATCTGCTTCATGCAAGGGCAACCCTTGAGCTTGTAATTTATGAGCTTGTACACGACCGCTTTTCAAAAACCTACGGCAAAAAAGCCATTATGGGCATTCAGGCAACCGCAGAATATATTGAGCGCTGCTTTGACAAGAATATAACAATGGAAAACCTTGCGAAAATGAGCTCTTACAGCGTTACCCACTACAGAAGAAAATTCAAGGCAATTTACGGTGTAAACCCCATTGATTATGCCAATCAGGTCCGCGTTGAAAAAGCAAAAGACCTTTTAAAAACGGGACTTTACTCCGTTGATGAAATTTCTGCCCGCTGCGGATTCAACAGCGTCGGCTATTTTACAAGGGTTTTTAAAAAAATAACCGGCACCACACCGGGGAAATATTAAAAGCAGATAATAGATAATACGAACTTCACGAAACATTACGAAATCAGAGCTTTCTACGTTTCGGAAAACCGTGATACTCGCTTTGCCCGTATTAGTTAACAGATAGCAGAACAACCACCGATGAATTTCATCGGTGGTTGTTTTTGCAGGAAGAAAATTTCAAAGAGCTTCAATTCATGTTGCCCGCAAAAATTTATGGCGAAGTAGGGGCGGATGCCCACATCCGCCCGTTTTGTTTAATTAAAATGTGACAAACCGGCACGTCCCCTTGTCCTACGACAAAATTCAACATTGTTATGAAAACAGAATAAAGAATGCCGGATGTTTACAAAATATCAAACTTTTGGAGGAGGAGAAAAAATGTCCGCACCTTTTTTGTTTTTTTGTTTATAAAATTTTGAATTGTGTTTTTTCAGATAATATGGTATAAAAATAGTATAAAGTTGAATCGGAGGCATTCGCTATGAAAAAAATTAAGGAGAACATTAAAAAAGCCGTAATCGGCAAGGAAGATATCACGGAATTGCTTCTTGCCTGCCTGCTTGCAGAGGGGCACATTTTAATTGAAGACGTGCCCGGAACGGGTAAAACGCTTCTTGCAAAGGCTCTTGCAAAAACCGTTAAGGGAAGCTGCGGACGAATTCAGTTCACTCCCGACCTGTTGCCTGCTGATGTTACGGGACTTAATTTTTACAACCGTAAGGAAGACGCCTTTGTTCTTAAAAAGGGGCCTGTTTTCTGCAACATTCTTCTTGCGGACGAAATTAACAGAGCAACCCCGAGAACACAGTCGGCACTTCTTGAATGTATGGAGGAAAAGCAGGTTACAATTGACGGAAAAACCCTTGAGCTTGACAGACCTTTCTTTGTTATAGCAACCCAGAACCCCGTTGAAACCTACGGTACATTTCCGCTCCCCGAAGCACAGCTTGACAGATTTATGATGAAAATAAAAGTTGGCTATCCAAAAGAAAACGAAGAAGCTTTAATTCTTAAAAAATCGGAAAACACATCGCCTGCGGCAACCCTCGAAAGCGTTTGCACAACAGATGACATTGTTAAAATGAGTGAAGATGCAAAAAAGGTTTTTGTTCACGAGGACCTTTATTCCTACATAGTTAAAATTGCTGAAGAAACAAGAAACCGCACAGACATTCAGACAGGCGTAAGCCCCAGAGGAAGCATTGCCCTTTTAAAGGTTTCAAAGGCTTATGCATACATTCAGGGCAGAGATTTTGTTTCTCCCGAAGATATTAAATATTTAGCACCCTGCGTTTTCGGTCACAGAATGGTTATGCAGGGTGAAGCTGACGGCTTTAACGCAATTAAAGAGGTATTAACCAAAGTTGAAGTTCCCACGGAGGATTTTTCTAAACGATGATTGCCTTTTTCCTTATATTTCTGCTTTTGTTTTTAACTCTTGCAGAAAAGATAATTTATGAAAAGCTGTGGAAAAAGGGACTTACGGCAGAGATTGAATTTGACAAAAAAGAGGTTTATGAGGGTGATACAAACCACCTTAAAATTCAGGTTTCAAACAGGAAAAGTCTGCCTCTTAATGTGCTTAACGTTAAATTCAACACTCACAAAAGCCTTAAGTTCAGGAACGAGGAAAACCTTTCCACAAGCGATATGAATAACAAGCAGGATATGTTTTCCGTAAAAGGCTTTGAGAAAATTACAAGAAGCCTTGAAATAAAATGCTCAAAAAGAGGTATTTTTTCCATTGATGAAATTGACCTTGTTACCCGAGACTACCTTATGCTTAAGGACTATGTTGAAAGAAAAGAAGTTTATGCCGGGCTTACCGTTTACCCACGGGCAATAAATCCTGCAAAAATAAACAACGCTTTAAAACAGATTAACGGCGAGATTGCCGCCGAGCGTTTTTCCTTTGACAACTCCTTTGACATTAAAAATATCAGGGAATACACTCCAACCGACCCTCTTAAAAGCATAAACCAGACAGCTTCGGCAAAATCCGAGGATTTTATGGTAAATGTTTTTGAAAACACATCGGACGTTAAAGTCAGCGTTCTTTTAAACCTTGAAAACTATACAGGACTTGAAGAAACTTCTTTAAAAGAGGAAAGCATAAGAATAAGCGCAGGTGTGTGTGAAAGCTTTATAAAGCAGGGAATTCCCACAGGCTTTACCGCCAACGCCAAAAGCCTGTATACAGACAAAAAAGTGTCTGTAATGCAAGGTTGCGGAAGCTCCCACGCCCACAACATAAGATATGCCCTTTCAGGTGTTGATGAAAAAAACATACTCTTTAAAGGCAAAGACCTTAAAGAATTTGCAGAAGACAGCTTTAATGTTGTGATTTCTGCAAATGTAAGCCGCGATTTTGTTTCGGCATTTGAGGGAATGGAGAAAACTTATTTCATAATTCCCTATGACATAAACGGCGAAAAGCCTGATGTTAACCTTAAAAATGCATTTTTCTGGGAGGTGCAGCCGTGAAGAAATTTCTCATTTCAAGAATTTGCAATTCCTATATGAGTTATCTTGCCGTGTACTCTCTTGCGTGCTTTCTTTCGGGAATTTTCCTGAATGATCCGGTTGCGGTATATACTGCCTTCGCCTGCACTCTCCCTCTCCCTCTTATTTTTACATATACGAGATTTTACTGCAAAAACTTCATTTTGTTTTTGGTTATTCACGCAGCTCCCGCGGTAATATGCCTGCTTCTGCCCCTTACCTTTGCACTTAAGCTGTGCACCGCTTTGTTCTTGGTTGTTATTACTTTAATGTCCGTTTACGACAGAATGAGAGAAGAGAATTATTTTGAGGTTTACCACCTTGCCTATGCTCTTTTTATAGGCTTACTTCAGTTCGGAAGCGGATTTTTCGCAATGGAAAACTGCGTTAAAATAACTCTTGTATGCGAGGTGCTTTACGTTGTGCTTTACGTTACCGCAAGAGGCTTTTACAGCCTTGAAAAGTTTGTTTCCGACAACAGGGACCTTGCCAACTTTCCCCTTAAGAGAATAAAAGCGTCGGGAATTGCGGTGAACACCATTTTCCCTCTGGGCTTTGTGCTTCTTCTTGCCTTTATTCCCTACGACAAGGTTGACCGCCTGTTCAGAAATGTTACAAACGTGCTTTACAGGGTATTTTTCTTTATAATGCGTATTCTCCCCTTTGAGGGAAACGGCGAGGTTTTGTCAAGAGCAGAGGAAATCGCCTTTATTTCGGGAAATATGAACAAACAGCAGGAAGATATGACAAACTTTATGGGCATTCCCGCAACAAACGGCTTTATTAAGTTCTTAGGTCATTTCGGACTTTTCTGTTCATATATAATAATAGCGGGGCTTGTGATTTTTCTTCTTCGCCTGTTATGGAAGTTTGTGTATAATGCATACGGCAGATACGGCAAGGGCGAGGAAAGCACAATTGACATAAGAGAAAGCCTTGAAAAGGTTTACGTAAAAGATAAAAAAGAAAAGAAAAAGCTTTCCTTTAAAGAACGCTTTACGGCGGAAAACAAGATAAGGGAAAAGTTCAGAAAAAGGGTAATTAAAGAGAACAAGGGAGGCATTGTTAAAAGCAAAACTCCAAAAGAACTTGTTTCGGACTTGACACTTGCCTCTGATTATGAAATAATAAGATACGGAAAAGAAAAAGATAACGGAGTATAAAAGGAATGCGATTTTTTCTGAACGTATCAAAAAAAATTATAATATTTGCTCTGGTCGGGGTAATTCTTACCACGTCGGCTTTTGCAAGAATAACAAAAATCGAGCCGGATGAGCAGACTGAAATAATGGGTTTGATAGACAATCAGACCCTTACTCTTTCTGACAAAGAACAGACTGCAGCCAACCTTGAGCATTTTCTTTACAACTCGTCCTTTGCCGCAATTGGCGGGGATATTTTTCCCTATCCTAACAGCGGTGAATATACCGAGGTTGTTGAGGACGGTACCTACACAGCTCATGGCATTTTAGCCAAGGGCTGTTTTGCCTATTCTAAATTTGTGTCCTACGTTATGCTGGGCGATTTCGGTGAAAAGCTTTACCACAGGGAAACAGAGGGCAGCCTTACCGAAAATGCCGTAAAAAACTTTATTCTTAAAAACGTTCAGTCGGGCGAACACATAAGAATGGGAACCTATCACTCGGTGTCCTTTGTGTCGGGGGACGAAAAAGGGTTTTACGCCCTTGGCTATGCAAGTGACAACGAATGGGGCGGACAGAAAATCGAGTTTGTCTATTATACATATAAAGATTTTACAAAACAGCTTAACAAGCTTTCAGCAGAGGATACCGCCAACGGAAGAACCCTTTATGTTTTTGATGTCCAGAAGGACAAAAACGAAAAATTCAACTATGAGGAAAAAGTGTCTGTAATTCTTGACAAAAAGCTCCTTTCCTTTGACGTTGAACCGGTTATAACGGAAGGAAGAACCTATGTTCCCTTAAGAGCAATTGCCGAAACACTTCAGGCACAGGTTTCCTGGGATGATGCCGCAAGGTGTGCAACCATTGAAAAAGACGGAATTAAAGCGGAATTTCAGATAGACAACAAAATATATAAAATAAACGGAGTTGAATTTGTATCGGATGCCCCTGCCGTAATTGCACAGGGCAGAACGCTGGTTCCTTTAAGATGTGTATCCGAAAGTCTTTCCCTTGATGTTGACTGGGACGGCGAAAGCAAATGCGTTCTTCTCAACACACCGGTAATTGAAGAAATCCCCGTTGAAGAAGAAACTGTGAACCGTTAACAATCTTAAAACAAACTGCAAAGCAGTTTGCACATTCCCTCTTAACTATTAACAAAGGTGTTTTATATGGAATTATTATTTAAGCTTTTTATTAAAGACAAGGACAATACAGCAGACGAAAAAGTACGTGCAAAATACGGAGAATTTGCGGGAACTGTGGGAATTATTGTTAACCTTATTCTCTGCATTATAAAGTTTTTTGCAGGATTTCTCTCCGGCTCTGTTGGCATAATGGCAGACGCTTTCAACAATCTGTCGGATGCGGGCTCTTCGGTTGTTTCGCTGACAGGCATAAAGCTTTCGGGGAAACCTGCGGATAATGACCATCCTTTCGGTCACGGCAGAATGGAATACATAAGTGCGCTGATCGTTTCCTTTGTAATTATTTTAATGGGCTTTGAACTTGCAAAAAGCTCTCTTTCAAAAATCGTTACACCCGATGAGATAATCTTTTCGCCCGTCTCTGTAATTATTCTTATTGTTGCGATATTTTGCAAGGTGTGGCTTTATCTTCTTAACAAAAAAATCGGTGAAAAAATTTCATCAAGCCCTATAATTGCCACTGCAAAGGACAGCTTAAGCGACTCCCTTTCAACTTTTGCGGTTCTGGTTTCTCTTCTGATTGCAAAGCTTTTCGATGTAAATATCGACGGTTGGGCAGGACTTCTTGTTTCTCTGTTTATTTTATACACGGGCATTGAAACGGTTAAAGACTCCCTTTCACCGCTTCTTGGCAATCCTCCCGATTCGGAGCTTGTTGCGGAAATTGAAAAAACAGTTCTTGCTCACTCAACCGTTATAGGTATTCACGACCTTATTATCCACAACTACGGTCCCGCAAGATTTATGATGAGCCTGCACGCAGAAGTGCCTTCAGGCGGAAACATTCTTGAAATGCACGACGAAATTGACCTTATTGAGAAAGAGCTTTGCGAAAAGTTTAAATGTGTTGCGGTAATACATATGGACCCGATAGAAACGGACAATGCCCTTGTTTCCGGTATGCGAAATACGGTTACGGAAATTGTTGAAAATATATCCAAAGACCTTTCAATGCACGATTTCCGTATGGTAACAGGCCCCACCCACACAAATCTTATTTTTGATATTGTGGTGCCCTTTGATTTTGAAATGAGCGACGGAGAAATTAAAGAAGAAATCCGCACAAAGGTATCCGGATATAACAATGCATACCTTTGTGTAATAGAAATTGACAAAAAAATGGTATAAAAACTGTAAGGAGCAATCCTTACAATTTTTTTGTGTAAAATATGGAAATTTTTCTATTGACAAAATACTTCATTGTGTTAAACTTATTAAAGGTTATTAATATGAAATTATTTTACGAGTCAAAGGAGATGTTTTGAATGCAGAAAAAATACGAGCTCAATATGACAACCGGAAACATCTGGCTGCTTCTCATAAAATTTTCAATACCTCTTATTTTATCATCTATGCTGCAGATTCTGTTTAACGCCGCAGACGTGGTTGTTGTAGGAAAATTTGCAGGAAAAGCGGAACTTGCGGCAGTTGGTTCAACGGGTGCTCTCACAAACCTTATTTTAGGTGTTGCTCTCGGCATTTCCCAGGGCTGTAACATTGTCTGCTCAAGGGCGTACGGCGCAGATGACAAAAAAACAATGCAGGGAGCGGTTCATTCTGCCATTGCCTTAAGTATTCTCTGCGGCGGTGTTGTTATGCTTGTGGGCATTTTTTTCTCAAAACCGCTTCTTCTCTTAATGGGAAGCCCTGCCGATGTTGTTGACATTGCGGCTGTTTATATGAAAATTTATTTTGCGGGAATTATCCCCATTTTGCTTTACAACTTCTGCTCTGCAATTTTAAGAGCGGTAGGCGACACCAAAAGACCCTTTATTTTCATTTCCATTGCAGGCATAATCAACATTTGCCTTAACCTTATCTTTGTTATTGTTTTTCAGATAGGTGCGGCAGGTGTTGCTCTTGCAACGGTTATTTCGTGGGCAATCACATCAATTCTCACCCTTGTGGTTTTAATAAAATCCGACAGCATTTACAAGGTTGAGCTTAAAAAAATCAGGTTCTACCCTGCGGAAACAAAGAAAATTGTTTCTCTGGGACTTCCCATGGGAATTCAGGGAATGACGTTTTCCCTTTCAAACGTTGTTATTATGTCGGCAATCAACAGCCTCGGAACAACGGTAATTGCGGCAAGCTCTGCCGCAGCCAACATTGAGGGTTTTGTATGGGTTGCACTTGAGGCGGTTACAATTGCTTCAATGACCTTTATAAGCCAGAACTACGGTGCCAAAAACTTTGAAAGAAACGACAAGGGCTTTAATGCAGGTCTTGTGCTTGTTGTAATTGTCAGCCTTTTCTTCGGCTCTCTGGCAACTATTTTCGGAAGACAGCTTCTTTCCCTTTACACCAATGACGCTCAGGTTGTGAAATACGGACTTGAAAGACTCCGCATTGTTGCACTTTACTACTTTCTCGGGGGAATTATGCAGCACATTGTTAATGCCATCAAGGGTTACGGCAAAGCGATTATTTCAACATTTCTCTGTCTTTTCGGCTCCTGCCTTTTAAGACTTGTATGGGTATGGTTTGTTTTCCCTGTCCGTCCCACATTCGCAATGCTTCTTTACTGCTATCCCATAACCTGGATTATTACCTCGCTTATCTGCCGGATATGCTACATAAAAATTGTTAAAAACATTAAAAAAAGACATAAAGCCCTTGCAAATCAGGAATTATAGTCGAAAATCATAATTGCCGGCGGGACTGAAAGTCCGCCGAAACATCCGACACTTGCAAGCCCGCCCTGCCGCTGCGGCGGATTTTCTCAACGGCAAAAGCTTTTTTGAACCACCGGCTTAGCCGGTGGTTTTCGTTATAGAAAAAGCCATCCGCTGAAAGTCAGCGAATGGCATCAGAACGGCTTTTTGAAAGTCTGATTATAATACTTTATTTAAAAAATCAATGGCTCTCGGGTTTTTGGTGTGATTGAACACCTCATCGGGAGTTCCTTCTTCCATTATTACACCCTCGTCAATGAAAATAACTCTGTCGGCAACCTCTCTTGCAAATCCCATTTCGTGGGTTACGATTACCATTGTCATTCCGTCAGCGGCAAGTTCCTTCATAACCGTCAAAACTTCGCCTACCATTTCAGGGTCAAGGGCAGATGTGGGTTCGTCAAAAAGCATTATGTCGGGATGCATACAAAGAGCACGTGCAATTGCAACCCTCTGCTTCTGACCGCCGGATAACTGTGACGGATAGCTGTCTGCCTTGTCGGTAAGACCTACTTTTTCAAGCATTCTCATTGCCTCAGCCTTTGCTTCTTCCTTTGTTGCCTTTTTAAGGTCAACAGGTGCAAGCATAAGGTTCTGAAGAACGTTTAAGTTCGCAAAAAGATTAAAGTGCTGGAAAACCATACCGATATTTTCACGAACCTTGTTTATGTTGATTTTCTTATCATTAATTTTGTAACCGTCAACAACCACTTCGCCGCCGGTTATTTTTTCAAGTCTGTTAAGACATCTTAAAAAGGTTGATTTTCCGCTTCCCGAAGGTCCGATTATGCAAACAACCTCGCCCTCGTAAATATCGGTTGAAATATCTTTGATAACATCAAGCTTTCCGAAGCTCTTTTCAAGATTTTTAACGTGAATTTTTACATTTTTATTATCTGCGGCCACGGTTCAGTCTCCTTTCCAGTGCCTGAGCAACCTGCTGCAAAGCTAAAATTACCACAAGGTACATAACTGCAACTATGGTCCAGGTTTCAAAGGACTTAAATGTGATAGCAATAACGTTCTGCGCCTTGTTTACAAGTTCCGGGAAGCCGATAACAGACAGAATAGATGTGTCCTTCAAAGTAATGATGAACTGATTAACGATGCTAGGAATCATATTTTTAATAGCCTGAGGAAGAACAACTCTGAACATTGAACGCCAATAGGTAAGCCCAAGGCTTCTTGCAGCTTCCATCTGACCGGGGTCGATTGCCTGAATACCCGCACGGATAATTTCAGACATATATGCACCGCAGTTAAGTGCAAGACAGATTGTTCCTGCCACAAGGGGTGAGAACACCATTGGTATGCCCAAAAGATTTTTAAAGGCATAAGGTACACCGTAGTAAACGAAGAACGCAAGAACGATCATCGGAACACCTCTTATGAGGTTTACATAGATGACAGAAACAGTATTACATATTTTATTCGGCACAACGCTTAAAAGTCCGAACACTATACCAAGAACACAACCGAAGAGAAGCCCCCAGAGTGCAAGGAGAAGCGTCTGACCCATAGCAGCAAATAAAAGCGGGCCGTACGTGCTTATAATATTGCTCATAAAAAGTCTCCTTTAAACATCAAGCCGTTCACTCTCCGGCAAAACGCGCCTGAAGCAAATAAAATAGCCGTTTCTCTTTGTTGCCGGTCCTGAAACACAAAAGTATTCCTGCGACCTTACGCCTTGATAAACAACCATTTTACCTTACTTCAGGTCCGCAGAATTTCCGACATAGGATTTTTAGATACAAAACAAGGCAAAACTGAAACGAATACTTTCGAATTTGCGGGTATTTTAACGAAGTATTGCGAAAAAATCCATATCCGAAACGATTTGACCAAAGAGTAACCGACTTTAAGGGCATCACATTTGTGATGCCCTTACGGTTAGATTAACCCAAATTAAAACCGATTAATTATCCGAGATATTTAGCAATAATCTCGTCATATTTTCCGCTTGCCTTGATGTTAGCAAGACCTGCATTGAATTTGTCAACGAGCTCCTGTTTGTCTGCATCAAAGATTGCAAAGCCGTACTGTGCAGGTTCGTTTTCTGTACCTTCAACAAATTTCATATCAAGTTCGCCGATTTTGATGTTGTACTTTAAGATTGGTGTATCGTCGAAGCAAGCAACAACCTGACCGCCGAGAACTGCCTGATACATATCAGGTGATGTCGGGAATGTAACAACTTCAAAACCGTACTGGTCTTTGATGCTTTCAGCATAGTTATTGCTCATAGTACCGTTCTTAACAGCAACTTTTTTGCCTTTGAGGTCATCAAAAGAAGCGATGTCAGAATCTTTAGCAACTGCCATACCCTGAGTTGCATCGTAGTAACCGTCAGAGAAAATCCAGCCTGAAGCTTTTCTTTCGTCTGTGATTGATGCGCCTGCGATCATACCGTCAGCCTGACCTGCCTGGCAAGCAGCGATAGCTGCGTCCCAGCCAACATACTGAAGATCGTATGTAAATCCCTGGTCTTCTGCAACTGCAGCGAGGATGTCCATATCGATACCAACGATGTTACCTTCTGCATCCTGGAATTCAAATGGGCTGAAGCCCTTGTCTGTAGCTATAACGTAATCTGCTGTTGCTGTTTCACCGCAAGATGCGAATGCTGTAACAACGAGGCAGAGTGCTGCAACGAGTGCAACGATTTTTGCAAACTTTCTCATTTCATCTTCTCCTTTTTGCATATAAAAAATACTACTCTCATATTGTACCAAAAAAAATACAAAAATGCAAGGCTTTTTTAAAATCTTGCATTTTTTGATAGAAGCTATTTTAATTGTCTGTTTTTGCTTTTGATTCTAAATAAGCCATTTTTCAATGAATTTCGCCAATTGACCGCAAAAATATTTTTTTGTTTTTCGATTTGTTTTTTGAAGGAAATTCCCGAAAAAAATTCAGTTTATCTGAAAATAAACCTTGTTTCCTGTTCCTTGAGTTTTGTTTTCAGGCGAATTCTCTTAAGGGCTTTTCCCCAGTTGTTTATAACCGCAGGGTCGTCGTCTTCGACTCTTTCAACCTCTGCTTCAAAAGGTCTGTCAGTTGAAATTTCCATTTTCTCGCCTTTTTGAGTAAGAATAATTTTATCGTCAATTTCAACCTCTGCATTGGTCATAAACACAAATTCCACTTCTTTTTCCTCAGACAGGGAAATGAAATCCTTTAAAACAACCTGTGAATTTTCTCTGTCAAGACCAACTTCTCTTGTAAATTTACTGATAAAGTCCTCGCCGTAAGCTTTCTCAAGGTCTGCTTTCATTGAAGAATTTTCAAAAACAACATTTTCAGCTTCAAACTCTCTGCCGTTTTTCTGTCCGCATCCGCCGATAATTGGCAGACAGTGAAACCGGGACTGCGTGTTCCAAAGCTCATATCTTCTCGGAGAGAAGGTCTGTGCGGTGTAAGTTTTATTTGCAGGATCAAGGATAAAGGGCTGACAGTTTTTGAAAATTATAATACTTCCCGTGTCAAGGTGATTGTGGCTCTCGGCGTTGTGATGCGCCTTTGCCGCAAGCACAAGCCCGTAAGGCGCAACCGCCTTTTCCCTTTCAATCATTACGCCGATGCTGTCATAGTGATGGCCAAGGGGAAGCTCAAATTTGTCATTTATTCCGGGAAGCTCCGCCAGAGCTTCGGCGGTGTAAATAAGTCTTCCTGCGCCTACAAGAGCAGCTCTCGGGTTTGACGCTGCTCCCGCCGTTTCAAAGTTTGATTTTGCATAGGCAATAATTGTTTTGTCCTTCATAACTTTTCCTATGTAGTACATAAACGCCCAGTCGCCGCTCGTTTTGGCGGAGCAGTCGGAAAAGCTCATAACAAAGTCGGGTGTGTTGTACATATTTACCGTGAAGCGGGCAGTATTTTTAACCTTTTCGTCAGCGGTAAGGTCAAGCTTTCCGCCTGTAAGCCTTTTAATGCAGTCTGCATAAATAACAAGAGAGCCGCCTGCGTGCCCCCAGTAAGCAACACCCTCGTCGCATCCGCCGTCAAGGGGATATTGGCTGTAATATTTATTGATAATGTAAACCGATCTTGCAAGAACCTTAAGCTCAGTTTCGCCGTATTCTTCAAGATTTATAATACATTTAACAACGTTTGAAACAATCCAGGGATTCCAGTTGTTGGGGATTCTGCCGAATCCCATCCAGCGATAGTCGTTATTAAGAAAGTTTTCATAAACCTCGCTTTTGATTCTTCTTTTTATTCTGTTGCCGATTTCGGGAGAAATGGCATCAAACTGATTTTTGAAGGTGTAGTAAATCGAAGAAACAATAGCCGCGGTTTCTGCAACAAAAAGTGCAAGGCAGGAATCCTTTTCGCGAGGAACACAGTCCTCGGCTCCGTATTTCTGATGTGCAGGAAGCGCCCAGAGGGTTTCCTCTAAAATTGCCCACAGAAGGTCGAGCATTTTTTCAAAATATTCACCCTTGTTTTCAATAGCCTCAATATGTGCAAAGCCCACAAGATGCGTTCTTCTGTTAAAATATGGATTTTCAAAGGCAGTTCTGTCTCCTTTGCTTTTAAAGAGCATACTTTTTGAAAGAGGGAGAATTTTAAATGCATCCCCGCTGTTTTCGGCATTCTTTTTAAGGGAGTCAAGATAAGTTCCCCTGAAACGTTCCCAGTACTCTCTTTCTTCAACTCTGTGACTTATTGCACAGCTTTTGTCAATATTTTCTTTAAAAAATTCCACGTTCATATAGTTTTCAAGCATCATACTATCACCTCACGCCCATTATACAGTCGGACTTTTGCAAAGTCAATGTAAAAACCGCCTTTTTTATTGCATATTTCACACGAAACAAGAGAGATTCCATTCATTATGATGAATTGGCTTACGCCATGAATTGTTGCAGGCAACATGAATTGAATTTCGTTGAAGTTCGTTAAGGTGGAAAATTGCTTTGCAATTTTCGATTAAAACCGAACCCGAAAGGTTTCGTTCCAAAATGCACCTTTGGTGCAAATCATGAGTCGCAGACTCAATTCATGAAATCAAAGATTTCAATTAGTGCCGTCAGGCAATTCATCATATCATCGATATGTAAAAAGCTTTGAAAAAACCGCAGAGAAATAACTCTGCGGTTTTTGGTGTTTAATTTCCCGATATAGTATTAATGTGTGTGTCGCCGATTTCGCCTATAAAGGGAATTACGCCCGGTGCATCAAGCCCTGCGGATGTTAAATCGCCACGAAGCAAATCAACGGGAATTGCCGCTAAATCTGCAAAGGTGTCAACGCCTGGGATAAGAGATAAAGCATTATGCAATCACGTTATTCATAAACTCTATTATTGGAAAGACACTCTATCATATCCAAAAACTCTTTATCTGAAAACTGTACATCATTCTCATCTAATGTTTCAAGTAATGATATTACACTAGCAATAGATTCTTCTTCTGATAGATTATATTCAAACAAATCAGTAAACCAAACAACATTTACCCAATCCACCATTTCTTGCAATGTTACTTTGCGCGAAATATACTGATTGATTAAGAAGACCACATCTTCAGCACATACTTTTTTTGGTGTTGTAACACTAACATTATATAGATCATTTCCAAGCTCTTTTTTTAGCTGACTTAAATTGATTTTGGTTTTTAAAAATTTATTTAATATTGCATTCATATCTATTTATCCTTTCTATGCACTAAATTTCCCAAAGGATCAAAAGTATCCTTATAAACCCTTATTGTTTTACCGTTACTGTCAACAATTTTGTAATAAACAGCTTTTGAACCGGGAACTTTACCGGGATTTTCCATTTTTATTGTATAAGTATTATTTTTGTTTTTAATTACAGAATAACTATTATAATTATTGGAACTCCCCTTAAAGAAAGACTTAGCGCTTTTTTGAATGTTCGAGGGCAATTTATCAACACTCTTTAATGCAGAACTCTTTTTTGTTGCCTTAATGATAGATCTGCCACTTTTAGCTGTTTTTATAGCCTTAGCAGTATCTACAGCCTTATCCGCCATTTTCGCAAGCTTTGCCGTATCGCCGATTTCGCCTATAAAGGGAATCACGCCCAGTGCATCAAGCCCTGCGGATGTAAAATCTCCCCGAAGCAAATCAACGGGAATTGCCGCCAGATCTGCAAAGGTGTCAACTCCGGGAATAAGCGACAAGGCGGTAAGTAAATCACTTAAAGAGTCAAGTGCATTTCCTTTTGTCTGTCCGAAATCTCCTGCAGTACTTCCTCCCATTAAGCATTCACCTGCTTTCGGGACTTTGAAAACTCACTTTCAAAAGATATGATATTTATTCCCATATCTTTATAAGGCTTAAAGATGCTGTCGGGAGCCGCTCCGTAAACTATTATGTTTTTTGGTGACAAACACTTTACAAGCTTGAAAAGACCTTTTTTGAAATATTCCTTATCTTCCTTTTTCTTTATGCACCCGTGTGTTCCTACAGCGACAGTTTTGTTTTTTTCAATCCCGGAAAAACAAAACAAATATGTTCTTTCGTCATTAAAACGTACATTTGGAATGATTTCCGCACCATTTCCCGAAAGCCATGATGCAAGAGCACGTCCTTTGTATGTATTCCACATCTGCATAACGAGCGGCATATTTCTGTACATACTGAAATCGGGAGAAATTACACCTTTGAATTTTTTGAGTTTTCTTAAATATGCTTTTGGATTTTTCCAAAGTCTTTCAAATTTTCTGTCATCCTCATAAAATACTACCCAACAGTCAAAATCCTTAAAATTTTCAGACATCGCTTTTGAAAAAGGTATAACCTTTTCCGGTAATAATTCACTTGTCGGAACAGACGGAATTTCAAAAAATCCGTCGTAAGTTGAATTTTTAACCAAAAAGGAATTAAAAACATCCTTTCTTCTGAAATTCATTTTAGCATAATCAGATTTGTTAATCAACACCTTCACCTCCCTTTATTTATCTGATGTAAAACCATTATAATTTAAAAGGCCGGCGACATTTGCCGGGTGTCCCTCAGGACACCCGGCAGTTTTATTCGCCAAAAGGCGAGTTATAT
>CAZMHL010000002.1:1412-27265 GCA_964566065.1 uncultured Eubacteriales bacterium | reverse complement strand
ATTCCTGAAAAAAAAACAAGAACGAACCCAATCATAAGAAAAATCAATAATTTTTTATTACTGATAAGCTTGTCAAGAATCTCTTTCCCGTTAATCATTGCTCTACCGTTATCCTTCCGACATCAAGATTATATGTATCGTGCAGAAAATTTATAATACTTTTTTTATCCGTATACCCATTTAAATATACAGTTATATTTGTAATCTGATTGTTATCCATAATAACATCAACTGTTGTATTTGTATTTAAGCTGTCATTTATACTTTTTTCGATATTTTCGCTGACAGCTTCTTCAAGTTGTCGATTTACTGTTTCTCTGTACTCTTTATTCTCATATACGGGTATTTCTTCTCCAACTCCGTAAAAACTGTTCTCAAGTTCTATATCTCCAACATTGCCGAAAATAAACAACATAATCATTATCCCGGCAATTAACTTAATATATTTATTATATCCATGTTCAGGTACAAGTCCGTATATTATATTTATAACAACAAGTCCTATTACCATATTTATAAAAAACTTTAGCATACAACCTCCTACATAAGCATATTAGAAGAAATAAGAACCACGGCAATACCGCATACAAACAGCAGTGTAACAGAAATCAAGCAGACAAGTATTAATTCGCTACTCTGTGTAACTTCATTCAGCAACTTAACTATTCTGTTATCCGAAAGGGGTTCAAGAATCCCGGCACATAATTTCAGCGACCAAATATATACAACCGTCTTTAAAATAGGAGTAACTGCTATTAAAACTATAGCTATAATCCCTATATTACCTGTTATAGTCCTTACAGCCTTGACGGTAGCAAGAACCGTGCCCAGGCTGTCCGAAACCACTCCCCCGATTACGGGAACGCTACTGCCGATAATAAATTTTGCTGTTTTACCGATACTGGCATCTATTGACGAACCTGTCATGCCATAAACTCCAAAAAGGCCTGCAAACAAAATCATCATAAAGCTTATAATCCATTTCACAAGACTTCTCATAGACTTAGTAATATTTCCGACATTAATTCTGTCAGACATATTACCTGCTGCCGACACTACAGCAGACAAAACAATTAAAGGAATAAGTAATCTGTTAATCAACTCAGTTATAATACTGATAGAAAAAAACAGCAGATTTCTGATAAGTCCGACCGTCACTACACCTCCGCTGATTGTAACCGATGCTATTAAAATCATATATAAGGATTTCACCATAACAGTTATATCGGTAATAGCGTTTTGTGCCGGAGCAATTAACTCATTAAAAAAACTTAACAGTGCAGAAGCAAACAACACATACCCCGCCATAACTCCCACATTATTTCCGGTTTCATTTAAAGAATATCCTGCATTTGAAATAAACGAAACCCCGATTCCGCAAAGAACTAGAAAAGCAAATGTTTTGAAGATAGTTTTAAAATGCGTCAGCAAGATGTCCAGAATGGTATTAATTATTTTCTTTTCGTTGAAAGGGTCTCCTTTCAGAAAACCTTTCACTAAATCAGAACTGTCGAATTCTTCAAAATATTCTTCCGTTATCTTCAAAGCGTCATACGCACCGCTGTTGTTGAACTGTTCAATAATATCACTTTCATAAGCATTAACCGGTAAAACAACGATTAAAAACATAAACAATAAAATAATAATTCTTTTCATTTCATCCTCACGGCATAAGTTTTATAATTGTATCAATAAAACTCTTAAACAACGGCAAAGTCATCAAAATAATCGTAACTTTTCCTGCAATGTCTATTTTCACCGCCACGGCACTTTCGCCCGAATCCCTGCAAAGTGCTGCCGCAAACTCGCAAATATAAGAAATACCGAGAGTTTTTATCAATATTTCAAAGTATATCGTGTCTACTCCGTAAGCAGAACATATGTTTATTAAATATTCAAATATTCGGCTTACTACATTGATTATATATGTGAAAAATATCGTACCGGAAATTATTACCAAAGCAATTGCGTACTCAGATTTGTGATTTTTCAAAAGAGCCGATAATACAACAACCGTAATTCCTAAAATTACAATTTTAAAAATGTCCATATCAAAAGCCAAAAGTAGTTTTCACTATATCAAAAAGATTACTTATCTGATCCACAATTATTATCAGTACTATTATAAGACCTGCAAGAGATGTCATCATTGCCTGTTCATCTCTCCCCGACTTTATTAGCACCTGATTCAATACTGCAACAAGTATGCCTATAGCGGCAATTTTAAAAATCAAATCTACTTCCATATCTTACTCCTATGTTAAAAGAATAACAATCAACATTCCAATCAGAATTCCCGATTTTGCCCAAAGTTTTCCGGTTCCTTCACTGAATTTTTTATGTTCACACTGAAGAATTATCAATTTATCAATCGTAGTATCTATAAGTCTTAATTCATTTTCAAGGTTACTTTTACCGATCTGACTAAAGAAATTTTCACATATTCTTTTCGTTTTAGCATCCGACTTTTCATCATTGACATATCTTGCATATCCGTTTAAATCCTCACTGCATTTTAAGAAAAGATCTTTTGACACGCCCGAATATTCGGCTGCATCTGCAAACGCATCTTTGAGTAAGACCTCAGAAAACTCTATTTCCCTCCGTATAAATTTAATACCGTCAATCAAGCCTCCAACATAATCCACACAATAAACTGTATACCTGTATAGATATAATCCGATTCCCCCACAAGCTATCAAAATAATAATCATTCCGGCTAATTTCAACATAATATTTCACCGATTTCCCCAATTCCGTTCTCTTTTTTTAGTGTAACCAGACATTCAAACACATTGTATGCAGGAAATCTTCTTTTGAATTCATTCACATCACAAGCATGAAAAGAAGTAATTATTTTAACCCCTGAATTTAACGCACTGTACACTGCCGATATATCCTCATCACTTCCTATTTCGTCCACAACTATTACATCAGGATTCATAGCTCTTAACACCATATTTATGCCTTTGTATTTTGGTACTGCAGACATAATATCGCATCTTGGTCCGAGATCAAAAGAACACTCTCTGTCACAAACCGGAGCTATTTCACATCTTTCATCAACAATACACACATTTTTGCCCATGTATGAAATACTCCTTGAAATATCACGCAACATAGTAGTTTTTCCACAACCAGGAGGTGAAATGAAAATTGTGTTCTTTAAGGAATTTTTAATTTTTTCAAACACCGGGTCTGCACAACCTAAAAACTCACCGGCAAATCTTATATTTATAGCTGTGATTTCTTTTATATGCTCAACCCGTCCGTTTCTGAAAACGGCTTTTCCGCATATTCCTGCTCGATTTCCCCCTTCTATTGTTATAAAACCTTCTGATATTTCTTCTTTAAATGCATATACGGAATTTGAAGTAAGATATGAAAGCATATTATCAATATATTCTTTATCAACAATCGTACTTACTGCATATTCCCTGTTGTCTGCAAGTACTATTATGTTCTTTCCGCATCTGATTCTTATTTCCTGTATATTACTGTATTTTTTCTTTAAATCATCCAGCACTTTTATCACCTGCTTAATAATATTACAGGTTGTACTATTTTAGAACAAAAAAAGAACCATATAAAATATGGTTCTTTTCACGTCATAAAGTGTATAAAATATTTATGCTGTATTAAACAAAATATATATTTAAGCCTTTAGTCAGCTCTTAATTACGCTTTCTTAACGTTAGAAGCCTGTGGTCCTTTAGCGCCTTCGCTTACTTCAAAAGTAACCTCTGCTCCTTCTTCAAGTGTTTTGTAGCCGTCCATTTCAATTGCTGAAAAATGAACAAAAACATCTGTTCCGTCTTCACTCTCAATAAAGCCGTAGCCTTTTTCAGAGTTAAACCATTTTACCTTACCGTTTGCCATTAAAATCATTCCTTTCAACAAGCCTTGCATATTATCTTTCGTCGTGTAATCACGCAAGTAAATATTACCATACATATCATTTTATGTCAAGATTTTTTTCGTGCAATAAAGAAAATTCGCTCGTCTTTTTTCGACAGTTTTGAAAATTTAAAATCGGGATATGCTCCCAAAAATTCCAATCCTGAATCTTCAATAAGTTTTTTGATCTCAACAGTTTTATAAATCCTCTCCGTGTGTATTTCTTCAAAGCGTTCATAATTTAATCCGACTTTGTTAAAAAATGTAAGGTAAAAATCAACTTTGTCTTTTCTCTTTTCGTTTTCCCAGGTGTAAAAAATATCCTCTTCCGAGCGGATAAAAGTATTATTCCCTATTATGTCAGTCAATTTATACTCACTGTTTATATCAAACACAAATAAACCGCCATAGTTAAGATAGTTTTCAACAAGTCTGAACATTTTCAACAATTTACGTTTATCTGTAATGTAGTTTACTCCGTCAAGTATACACATAACCGCATCTACCGTACCATAGAGTTCGAACTCAGTCATATCCTGATTCAGCAAAAGTGCATCGGGACATTTTTCTCTGGCAACATCAAGCATTTCATACGAACTGTCCAAAGCTATAACATCATATCCTGCGTCACAAAGCCTTTTTGTGAAACTTCCGGTTCCGCAAGCAAGTTCGAGTACGAGCTCAGGTTTTAGTTCGTATTTATCAAAAATGTCTTTTATAAATCCGTAAATTTTATCATAATCAACATCGTCCGTAAGTCGGTCATAAACCTTGGCAAAACTGTTATACACTGTTTTCATCTCCCATTCTGTCAAGTATTATTCTGTATCCGCCTTCCCCGAAATTCAGACACTTGCTGACTCTGCTTATGGTTGTAGAGCTCGCACCTGTTTTTTCCATTATTTCCGTGTATGGCAAATTTTCATCAAGCAAACGGGCAACCTCTATTCTCTGAGACATAGCACTGAACTCGCTTATTGTGCATATATCCTCAAAAAACTTACGGCATTCTTCCTCATCTTTTAATGCAAGAACTGCTTTGTACAGGTTGGCACAATCTATACGTTTTCCTTTAAAATTCATTTTTCATCCTTCTCAAATCTTTTTAAGTTTTGCAAAAACAGCCATCATATTTTTGGTGCCAGCCGTATCAAATGCTACAGAAAGCTTCATATCATTTCCCATAGGCTGTGCTGAAACAATTATACCTTCGCCAAACTTAAAATGTTTTACCCTGTCTCCGACTTTAAAATCAAGATTAACCGCATTTGGTACACTCTTTTCTTTATAATTGATATTATTGAAAATGGTGCTGTTGCTGAAACTTTGAACATTAACCGCATTACGTTTGTTTGTGCTGACATCTTCAAGAAGATTTTCGGGGATTTCACTCAAAAATCTCGACTTGGGGTTATGCATCGTGCTTCCGAAAATAGTTCTTGATGAAGAACTTATTAAAAACAGTTTTTTCTTTGCTCTTGTAATACCAACATAACAAAGTCTTCTTTCCTCTTCAGTTTCCTCCCGGTCAAACATTGATCTTTGCGAAGGGAATATTCCTTCTTCCATTCCCGCAAGAAAAACAACAGGAAATTCCAGACCCTTTGCACCGTGCAGAGTCATAACAACAACTGCGTCCTGATTCTCATCGTAAGAATCAATATCAGAAACAAGTGAAACTCCTTCCAGAAATTCCTCCAGTGTTCCGCAATCAACATTTTTTTCAAATTCTAGAGCAACAGTGAGAAATTCCTGCAAGTTTTCTATTCTCGTTTTAGACTCAACAGTATTCTCTGTTTCAAGAGCTTTCATATATCCGCTGTCCTCAAAAACTCTATTGATAATTTCCGTCACCGAAAGCTCATTGACTTTTTCTCTGATATTATTTATCATTTTAGTAAATGAAATGATTTTTTCCGCACTCTTTCTGAGTTCTTCAAATTCTATAACATGATTAAGAACATCAAACATACTTAAGCTGTTAGCATTGGCGAACGCAGAAACTTTGTCGACCGTTGTTTTCCCGATTGAGCGCTTCGGCTCATTAATAATTCTTGTAAGACTTATATCATCCGACGTATTTACAATAACACGCAAATATGCAATTATATCCTTAATTTCTTTTCTTTCATAGAATTTAATACCGGAAAGCAGTCTGTACGGAACAGCATTCCTCATAAAAGATTCTTCAATTACACGGGACTGTGCATTCATTCTGAAAAGAACAGCAAAATCACTGTATTTATACCCATCTTCCTTTACCAGTGAATTGATTTTTTCCGAAATAAAATATGCCTCATCACGTTCATTTTCCGCACTGTAAAAAATAAGTTTTTCATCACTTTTGTTTTCAGTCCACAAAGATTTTGCTTTTCTGCCGCTGTTATTTTTTATAACTTCATTTGCAGCATCAAGAATAGGCTGAACAGAACGATAATTCTGTTCCAGCTTTACCACCTTCGCACCTGTAAATTTTTTCTCAAAATCAAGAATGTTGCTTATATCTGCACCTCTGAATCTGTAGATAGACTGATCATCATCTCCCACAACACAGATATTGTGATGTGACTTTGCAAGATTATAAATTAATCTGAACTGACTATGAGAGGTATCCTGATACTCGTCAACCATTATATACCTGAATTTATTCTGATAATATTCAAGTACATCTTTGTTTTCTTCAAAAAGTTTTACGGTATTCATTATAAGATCATCGAAATCCATAGCATTGTAGCGAAGCAGTTTATTCTGATAAAGCTTATATATATTTGCAATTCTGACAAGTCTGAAATCTGCGCTTACGCTGCCTTCGAATTCAGTGGGAGAAACCAGTTTATCTTTTGCATCGCTGATTACAGATATAACACTTCTTGGCGGAAAATCCTTATCGCTGTAATTCAGTTCCTTTATACAATCCTTAATTAAAGTGAGCTGATCCGCAGAATCATAAATTGCAAATCCGGGCTTGTATCCTATTCTGTCAGCAAATCGTCTTAAAATCTTAACACAAGTTGAATGAAAGGTTCCTGCCCATATATCTGCTGCACCATCTCCAACAGTATTTGAAAGCCTTTCTTTAATTTCATTTGCCGCCTTGTTTGTGAAAGTTATGGTAAGAATGTTCCATGGCAATATTCCGCAATCATTTATCATATATGCTATTCTGTTTATAAGAACGGTAGTTTTTCCGCTACCCGCACCTGCAAGTATAAGAACCGGTCCTTCAACCGTATTTACTGCCTCAAGTTGTTTTTCATTTAAGTTACTCAATTTATCACCTTTTAATCAATATTCATACACTAAATTTTACAACTATACAAAGATTTTGTCAACGAAAAAAACTCAATAAATATTCGTTTTATTGACAAACATTGTTTTTAAATGTATAATTATAGAGATTACTGAAAGGTATGATTTTATTGAATTTTAATACTATCAAATGGCAGGATGAAATAATTAACAATTTAAAAAACGGAATCCGGACGAATACGCTCGGTCACGCCTTGCTTTTTTATGCAGATATTTCTGCCGGTGTTGCACTTGCAAATGCAACGGCAGATTCTGTTCTTTGTAAAGAGCATACAGGAAATGCATGCTTAAAATGCAGTAGTTGTACAAAAACACAGGCAGGCAGTCATCCTGATAAATTTATAATAACCAATGACAAAAACAGCATCGGTGTTGATGAAATCCGTGATGTTATAAATCAGATGTATATAAAGCCTTGTAACTCTGAATATAAAATATTCATATTTGAAGAGGCTTATAAACTGACAGTCCAGGCACAGAATGCTCTGTTAAAAATTTTAGAGCAGCCCCCGGAATACGGCATCATTATTCTTGTTACCGAAAAAGAAGAAGATTTGTTACCCACTGTGCTTTCAAGATTAAAGAAATTCACAATCACACAACCCGGAAAAGAAAAAGTTTCCGAGTACTTATATCTTAAGTACCCTGAAAAAAAAGAACTTGCATCTTTTGCAGCATCATATTGCGAGGGTGATCCGTACGGGGCGGAGCAATTTTTACTCAACGACTGTGATTATGACAAAAGAAAAAGAATATTCAAATTTATGCAAAAACTCACTTTAAAAGACAAGTCGGTAATATTTGACTTTGCAAATTATCTCACCGAAGATAAGGACAATCTTACAACTGATGTGGGATATATGCAGTTATTCTTAAGAGACATTCTTTTAGTTAAAAACGGCATCTCCGGAAGTATGACAGTAAACACTGACTTTTATGAAGGAATCACAAAAATCAGCAACAAATTTTCAGTAATTAATATAGAAAACTTTTCATCAGCTTTGGGATCATTTCTTGAAAATAAAAAGAAATATGCAGCATTGAAACTGAATCTTACCAATATGCTGATAACTATATGGGAGGATCTACATGGTAGAAATAGTAGAAATCAGATTTAAAAAGAACGGCAAACTATATTACTTTGACCCTGCCGGTCTGGAACTCAAGCCCGGAACTTCGATTATCGTTGAAACCGCAAGAGGTATTGAAATCGGAGAAGTTGTTTCAGGAAACAAACAAATTGAGGAAAGCAAAATCATATCACCTTTAAAGCCTGTTATGAGAATTGCAACCGAAAAAGAATTGAAGCAAGCTGAAGCAAACAAAGAAAAGGAAAAAGACGCATACAAAATATGTCTTGAAAAGATACAGAAGCATAAACTTGAAATGAAACTTATTGACGTTGAATACACTTTCGACCAGAGTAAAATTCTTTTTTATTTCACTTCTGACGGACGCGTTGACTTCAGAGAACTTGTAAAAGATCTCGCTTCCGTTTTTAAAACAAGAATTGAACTCAGACAGATAGGTGTAAGAGACGAAGCAAAAATCATTGGCGGGCTCGGAATTTGCGGCAGAAAACTTTGCTGTGCATCACATCTTGGTGGATTTGAACCGGTTTCAATAAAAATGGCAAAGGAACAGAACCTTTCATTGAATCCTACAAAAATTTCCGGAACCTGTTCAAGACTTATGTGCTGTCTTAAATACGAACAGGAAGCATATGAAGATTTACTCAAAACCACTCCCCCTGTCGGCTCATATGTAGAAACACCCGACGGAAAGGGAAATGTTTCTGAAGTTAATCTTTTAAAAGGAATTTTAAAAGTTTCGTTTAAAAACGGAGACGATGTGACATATAAGCAATTCAACGTAGATGACATTAAAGTCATTAAGTCTGCAGAAGTTAAAGTAAGTGCTTCAGAAATGAAAATGTTAAAAGATTTAGAATAATAATTCAAATTCCTCTTGCAAAATATAAATTTTGTGATAGAATATAAGTAACAATAAGAGGAGGTGTAATTAAATGGCTTACAAAATTAATGACGATTGCATCAGCTGCGGTGCTTGTGAAGGCGAATGCCCTGTAGCAGCTATATCTGCTGGTGATGGTAAATATGAAATCAATGCAGACGCATGCTTGGATTGCGGTGCATGTGCAGGTGTTTGCCCTGTTGGCGCTCCTGTAGCTGAATAATATTTATTCATTCAAAACAAAAAAGTGGTGACATATGTCATCACTTTTTTAAATATTGAGGTAAATTATGAGTGATTACAGAATAGATGATTTGCAGATTAACAATCTTAAACTTAAGCAGGATAAGGAACTCTTTTGTTTCGGAACTGACTCTGTCCTGCTTGCAAATTTCGCAGAACCAAAAAAGAACAGTTCTGTTCTTGATATTGGAACAGGAAACGGTATTATTCCCGTGCTTCTTTCCGCAAAAGCGACAGTAAAGAAAATCGTAGGTCTTGAAATACAACCATCTTCTGCAAAACTTGCCGAGGAAAATATTAAAATGAACAATCTGGAATACCTTATTGAAATCGTGAACAATGATATAAACGCAGAAAATGTTTTTCCAAATTGCTCATTTGATTACATAACATGCAACCCACCTTATAAACCATCGGGAGAAGGAATCAAAAACGAAAATACCCCCATTGCCATTGCAAGGCACGAAATCAAATGCACCTTAAAAGATATAATTGAAAAATCCTCTCTCTTACTTAAAAGCAAAGGAAAACTTGCAATGGTTCATAAACCGGAGAGACTGGGAGAAATTATATATCTTATGAAAATAAATCATATTGAACCCAAAAGACTTCAGATGGTTTATTCAAGAATAAATACTCCCCCATGTCTTATTCTTATTGAAGGTTTAAAAAATGGCGGTGTTGAATTAAAACATATGCCGCCACTATATATTTACGACGAATCCGGTAACTATACAGCAAACATATCCAATCTGTATAACAAGAGAAAGGATGATCAGATTGAGTGAAAAAACTCTATATCTTGTTGCGACTCCCATCGGCAATTTGCACGACATTTCAGAAAGAGCGTTAAATACACTTGAAAGTGTGGATTTTATTGCTGCCGAAGACACACGACAAACCCTTAAGCTATTAAACCATTTTGGCATCAAGAAGCCTATGATAAGCTACTATGAACACAACAAAAAAGAAAAAGGTCAAATAATCGCTGAACGTATTTTAAACGGAGAAAGCTGTGCCCTTGTATCAGATGCTGGCACACCTGCTATTTCAGATCCGGGCGAAGACCTCGTAAAAATCTGTCACGAATGCGGAATTAACGTTATTCCGATTCCCGGTCCATGTGCTTTTGTCCAGGCACTTATAATTTCAGGACTCCCCACAGGAAGATTTTCTTTTGAGGGCTTTCTTTCGGTCAATAAACCTTCCAGAAAAAAGCATCTGGATGAGATTAAAAAATTCCCGCATACTCTTATTTTTTACGAAGCGCCTCACAAACTCAAAAACACACTCAAAGATCTTTATAATGCACTTGGTAACAGAAAAATCGCTCTGGTAAAAGAAATTACGAAAATACACGAAAGTGTTATCAGAACTACACTTGAAGAATCTTTGTCACTATTTGAAGATGCTCAGCCAAAAGGTGAATTCGTAATAGTTGTTGAAGGTTATACTCAAACAGATGAAATACTTGAAATAACTAAAGATGCGGTAATTGAAAAAGCAAATGAATTAATAGCCGACGGTATTGATAAAAAAACCGCTACAAAAATGACGGCACAGTTTTTCAACATACCGAAGCGCACAGTGTATGATTATCTGCTTGACAAGTAACTAAATTGAAGTTTGGGAATATCATATATCACGAGGAAGTGATTATGTGATATTAAAAATTCTGATATATTTTTTTCTGATTTTCGGAATAGCTGATTTTATACTTATGATATGGCAAAAATTATTAACAGGCTCATATACAGATAAAAAAGCATTTATAGTTCTGCCTTATGACGAAGTAAAAAAACACACGTATGAAACTTTTCAGATAATAAAAAATTCACCTTACAGAATATATATAATTTTTGAAAACGAAAAAGACGCTGAAATTTACTGCAAAAAATATTTCAAAAATGCACAAACAGGTACGACAGAGCAATTAACGGAGGAACTCAAAAACATTTATGGAAACGATAACAGGTAGTGTTGAAGAAATAGTTTTTTATAACAAAGAAAACGGCTACTGCGTATGTGATATTGACTCAGAAGGAAAATTGATTACAGCAACAGGAATAATGCATTACATATCTCCCGGCGAAACAGTAACATTGACGGGAAACTTTGTTATGCACGCTGTTTACGGTGAACAGTTCCAGGTTACGGCTTTTTCAAAAACTCCTCCCAATTCTACAGACAGTATATATAAATATTTATCTTCAGGACTAATTAAAGGCATTGGTCCTGCATCGGCAAAAAAAATCGTAGATGCATTTGGAGAAGAAACATTATCGGTTATAGAAAACACCCCTGAAAAACTTTCTGAAATCAAAGGAATCAGTATAAAAAAAGCTTACGAAATCAACAGTCGCTACATCATACAATTTGGCATAAAAAACCTGGTAATGTTTCTTCAAAAACACGGAATATCAGTTTCACACACAGGAAAAATACATAAAATCCTTGGTTCAGACGCTGTTAAAAAAATAAAGGAAAACCCCTATTTACTTGCCCAGAAAATAGAAGGAATAGGTTTCAAAACCGCAGATAATCTTGCTTTTGGATTAGGATTTGATAAAAGCAATCCCGAAAGAATCAAATCAGGCGTTAAATTCACGCTTGCCGAAGCCTCATCTTACGGAAACACCTACTACCCTAAAAAAATGCTTATACAAAAAGCGTGTTCCATATTGGAATGTTGCGAACAAAGCGTTCGGGACGCAATTGATATGCTTGTTATTGAAAAACAAATAGTATGTGAACAATTCAAAAGCACTGAAGCTGTTTATCTTAAAAACTTACATATATGTGAAAGCAACGCTGCAATCCGCTTAAAAGGAATAGCAAATAAAACTGTAAATGCACCGGAATGTGACTTCGAAAAAATAATTGAAAAAGCTGAAAAGTCTTGTAACATCAAACTTCAGGAATTACAAAAAGAAGCTATAATATCTGCATTCACTCTACCTGTTCTGGTAATTACAGGCGGTCCGGGAACAGGTAAAACCACAGTCATCAACTCAATAATAGTTTCTCTTGAAAGCAAAGGGAAAAAGGTGGCTCTTGCAGCACCTACCGGCAGAGCTGCCAAAAGGATGACAGACGTAACAGGAAAAGAGGCTAAAACACTCCACCGTCTTCTTGAAATAGGATTTTCAAAAGACGATGACAAAAATAATTTTGCCAGAAATGAATCAAACCCCATAGATGCAGACGTAATAATAGTAGATGAGGCATCTATGATAGATATTTCTCTTTTCAACAGCTTATTGAAAGCAATCAAAAGTGATACAAATCTTATACTTGTTGGTGATGCAGATCAGCTTCCTTCTGTAGGTCCGGGCAATGTTTTAAGAGACATTATAAACAGTGGCATAGTTAAAACTATTAAACTGACAGAAATTTTCAGACAAGCAAAAGAAAGTATGATTGTCGTAAATGCTCACAGAGTCAATAACGGTCTTATGCCTGAATGCAATATTAAATCAAAAGATTTCTTTTTTATAAACAAAAATACTCCCGAAGAGATAATTAAAACTATATCAGAACTTTGCTTGCAAAGACTCCCCAAAACCTACGGAGTAAATCCAATGACCGACATCCAGGTTCTGACTCCCATGAGAAAAAGTGCTGTAGGAGTAAATGTGCTCAATCAAACCCTGCAGGAAGTGTTAAACCCACCTGCTGAATATAAGAAAGAGAAATCCTCCGGCGTAAACACATACCGAGTAAATGATAAAGTTATGCAAATCAGAAACAATTACGACATTGAATGGGAAACGGATGAAACAGAAGGAATGGGTCTTTTCAACGGAGAAATCGGAAGAATAGAGTCAATAAGTAACGAATACGAAAGTATGCAAATCGTATTTGATGAAAATAAAACAGTGGAATACGATTTTCATTTCATTTCCGACATTGAACCTGCTTATGCAACAACCGTCCATAAAAGCCAAGGTAGCGAATTCCCTGTTATAATAATGCCCATATACTCCGGCTCACCGACAATAATGAGCAGAAATCTGCTTTATACAGCGATAACGCGTGCGAAAAAACTTGTTATACTTGTAGGCAGATATGATATCTTGGAAAAAATGATAAAAAACAACAGCGAAATTAAACGTTTTTGCGGATTAAAGGAGAAATTATTACGAGACTGAAAGAATATGTAGAGAGGTTCTTTTTTCCACCCAAATGTTCGTATTGTGACGAAGTGCTCAGGATAAACGCAAAAAGGCCTTACCGTTGCGGTCATTGTTCCGGGATTGTCAAAAAACAAGAACTTATAATATGTGAAAAATGTGAAAAACCTCAGGATATTAAAAACAAAGCTCCATATTGTCCATACTGCTGCGAAGAGAATTACCGATTTGAGTTTTTAGTAGCACCATTCATTTACAAAACTCTTGTCAGAGAGGCTGTACACCACTTAAAATTCAACAAAAGACCGACTGTTGCCGAAACATTTGCACACCACATTTTCGAGCGATTGCTGCAAACTGATTTAAATGACAAAATTAAACTTATAGTTCCTGCACCAATAAGCGAAAAAAGATTGGCTGAAAGAGGATACAATCAGACAGAACTGATATGCAGACGTCTGTCTATGATGTCCGGTATACCATACAGAAATGCCTTATCCAAAACCAGGGACACTTTACCTCAAAGCTCGCTTTCAGAAAAGGAAAGACGCGAAAACATAAAAGGAGCCATATCCCCTGCTCTGCCCATTCCTGAAGACGATGTTCTGCTGGTTGACGATGTTTACACAACAGGTTCCACCTGTGATGAATGTTGCAGAATTTTGAAACAAATGGGCGTGAGAAAAATTTATGTAGCGGTTGCGGCAATAAACGACCCCGGAGATGAAGATGAAGAAGAAAATAATAAATTACTCTAAAAAACTAAATATAGAATATTGTGGTTTTACAAAATTAAATGAAAAAACTGCCATTGTTTTTCTTTTCCCATATTTCTGCGGTTACAAAGAAAATTCCAATATTTCTGTTTATACATACGGAAAAGACTATCACACCGTAATAAAAGAATATCTGGAAAAGATTTGTGAATTCATAAAAGAAGAAATTAAAGATTTTAATTATGAAATTTACACAGCCGTTAGTCCGTATAACGACATTGAACTGGCATATAATGCCGGTCTGGGATTTATCGGAAAAAACCGTTTGCTTATTAACGAAAAGTATGGTTCTTACGTTTTTATCGGATATATAATAACAGATACTGAAATTGAACATGATGAACCTGTACGCTCAAAATGTATCAACTGCAACAAATGTGCATCTGCTTGTCCCACTAAAGCAATAACTTCCGGAAACTTCGGTATGTGTCTGTCTTCACTGACTCAGAAAAAAGGCGAACTCACATTTCAGGAAAAAACACTTATAAAGAATAACGGTTATGCATTCGGATGCGATATTTGTCAAATTGTATGTCCGTTAAACAAAGGTAACCTTACACCATTTCCTGAATTCTGTGAAAACCTTACAACACGAATTGAAAAAAAAGATTTTGAATTTCTGTCAAACAAAGAATTCAAAAGTAAATATAAAGATAAAGCTTTTTCCTGGCGTGGAAAAAACCTAATTATCAGAAATCTTTCTTTGTTGGAGGACGAAGAGGAAAATCAACAAGTATAACATCCTCACCTATTGTTTTTATATTATGCCACGGTATTACATAATCATCTGATTTGCCGAAAATTCCAAAAATTTTACCGCTACCGGGAACTATAATAGAATTCAATTTTCCATTTGTCATATCAATATCTACATCATATACAAAACCAAGTCGCTGACCGTCATATATATTAATTACCTCTTTTTGTCTGAAATCTGAAGCCTTGTACATAAACTCACCTCAAAAAAACTCACGTATATTAATTTATACGTGAGTTTACTGTTTTTTATTACTTGTTAATTGCAGAAACAAATTCCTGATTGTTTTTAGTTCTGCAAATCATATTTATAATTTTTTCTGTTGTATCTTCAGTCTGTTCGCTGTACAGCTTTCTTCTTATTTTGTCAACAGCAAGCTTTTCCTCCTTGGAAAGTAAAAGTTCATCTCTTCTGGTTCCGGATTTATATATATCTATTGCAGGAAAAATTCTTCTTTCCTGAAGTTTTCTGTTCAGATGGATTTCCATATTACCCGTCCCCTTAAACTCTTCAAATATAACCTCGTCCATACGACTTCCGGTTTCTACAAGAGCTGTAGCAAGAATTGTAATACTTCCGCCATTTTCTATATTCCTTGCGGCACCAAAAAACTTTTTAGGTCCATGGAAAGCACCCGGATCAATACCGCCCGAAAGAGTTCTTCCGGTAGATTCACTCGCAAGATTGTACGCTCTTGTAAGCCTCGTAAGAGAATCAAGCAGTATTACAACATCTCTTCCGTGCTCGGCAATTCTTTTTGCTCTTTCTAACACTATTTCTGCAACTTTCACATGATGTTGAGGAAGTTGATCAAACGTAGAAAAAACAATATCTCCATTAATAGACTTCTGCATATCTGAAACCTCTTCAGGTCTTTCGTCTATTAAAAGTACTATCAATTCTGTCTCAGGATTATTTTTCGTTACAGCATTTGCTATATCCTTAACGAGAGTAGTTTTTCCTGCCATTGGCGGTGCTACAATAAGTCCTCTCTGACCTTTCCCGAGAGGTGAGAATAAATCCACAAGACGCATAGCCAAAGAGTTGTCAGATGAAAGTTTAATTCTATCTTCTGGATATATTGGCGTAAGATGTTCAAAAGGTTTTCTGTGGACTGCCACATAAGGGATATCACCATTTACAGTTTTCACAAAGATCAAAGGTTTAAATCTTTCGCCTTCTCTTGTTTCTCTGGTATTACCAATAACTTTATCACCGGTTTTCAAGTTAAACCTTTTTATCTGTGCGTTGGAAACATATACATCCTTAGGTGTTGATATATAGTTTGGACCTCTGAGAAAACCAAATCCATCAGGCAATACCTCAAGCACTCCTCCGGCTTCTTCTGTTTCCTGCAACACTTCTGTTGAAGCTTCTTTTTCAGATGCTGCATTTTCTGCATTCAGAAGTTCCTCAACAAGTTCACTTTTTTTATATTTTGAACATGACTTTATACCTTTATCTTTTGCAAGTTTCTGTAATTCACTTAAAGTTTGCTTTTTTAATTCTTCTGCAACCATTTAACTCCTCCGCGCTTATCTGCCAAGTTTTACATCATATATTGAAATGTTATTTCCGCCGGACGTAATAATATGCTTTTTATTTTCAGAAAATTTCATACGCTCTGCTTCTCCCGAAAAAATTCCCTTTGCATATATTCTGTTTTTTTCGGTAATGTATACCTCATTTTGTCCTGCTACGGCAATTCGTCCTCCGCCGGCATCAAGCATCGTAACCTGAATTGGAACAGGACACTCACCCTTTGTTTTTAATCTTTTATTTAAAAGAATTATCATACTTTCGGAATTATTTTCGTTTAACGCCAATGCTATATTGTTTTTATCTTCCAAATCAAATCCAAAAAGTTCTTTTCCCGAAAAGCCATATTTATATCGAACTTTTCCTGAAGAGGACACACAGTAAACACCTCTGTCTGAAATCACATAAGCTTCATTTTTACCGACGGTCATTTTATATGCAAGTTCATTTTCAATCTTGTATTCACTGTGAACAACATCTTCTTTCAGATTTATAAAAGTAACATAAGAACTGATATTGCTGTCATCAATTCCTACACTTAACACTGCAAGATACTTATTATTATCTGTCACACATGCATCAACTGCATAATGTTCCCCTATATGCCATTGATATATATTGTCACCGTCCGAGTCATATACCTCAACCAAGGACTTATATCCTTTTTCATTGGTTATAAGTGAAGAATAAGCTTTTTTGTTAACAGATACAAGTTGGACATTTTCTACAGTTTTTAATGTATATTTAATTTTATTATTTTTTATTACCGCCGAGCTTTTTCCGTTTGTATCTGCAACAGCAATAATATTACCTTTAATATCAAGATACGGAGCATATGCATCAAAATACAAATTATGTTTGAATCTGCCTTTCATATCATAAAACTTCATACCGTTGGAATCAAAAAGAAGAATATTATCATTGTAGGTATACAAATCTCCCGAAGAAATTTCAGTGATTATTTCATTATCTGAATTTTCAACCCTGTATCCAACCATAACAGAAACAAGATAAGGCACAAGACCTGAAATTATATATATAACTATAACTGCACACACCAGAAACAAAATGAATTTTCCGGAATCTTTTACACGACTGTTAAAATTAACACATTTATCTTTAACTGTATTAATTAAGTGCATAATTTTACTTTTCATAACAACACCCAAAATCTACATTTTTCATAAACAATCCCTGAGGTGGAGCTGTGATACCTGCTTTTGTACGATCTTTACTCTCAAGTATCAATTTTACCTCTTCGGGAGAAATTTTTCCTCCCCCTGCATAAACTAAAGTACCCACGATAATTCTTACCATGTTATACAAAAAGCCGTTGCCGCAAACAGAGATCCGAATTATCCCGTCATTTTTTTCAACATCGATCGAATAAATAGTTCTAACTGTACTTTTAACCTGACCGCCAGCTGCCATAAAGCTATTGAAATCGTGTTCACCAACAAGATATTTGGCTGCCTCTTTTATCTTTTTAATATCAAGAGGATATTTATAGTGCCAGGAATACCTTGAAGCAAAAGGAGAAGTAATCTCATTGTTATCAATAATATACATATAGGTCTTTTTTTCAACAGAAAATCTCCCATCAAAATCACCATCGCACTCAAAGCTTCTGAGTACACGGATATCATCAGGCAACAAAGAATTTGTTGCAAGCGGAAATTTTTCAACCGGTATTGAGCAAGCGGATTTGAACGTAAGCAGATATTCAAGTGCATGAACTCCTGCATCTGTCCTTCCGCAACCGCTTACGATTATATTTTCACCCGTAAGATTATTTAAAACATCTTCAATTGTACCTTGTATCGTATTACCATTATTCTGACGTTGAAATCCGCAATAATTAGTTCCGTCATAACTGATAATAAGCGCAATATTTCTCATAAATCACCTGATAAAATTCAAAGCCACGGCAAATACACAACACAAAACCACACAAATTGCCGAAAGCATATCGTTATAACCCATTTTTAAAACCCTGAAACTTGTTCTGCCTTCTCCTCCGTGATAACATCTGCACTCCATTGCAGAAGCAAGCTCATCTGCTCTTCTGAATGCACTGATAAACAACGGAATAAGTATAGGTATCATTGCCTTAGCCTTTCGTATAATATTTCCTGAAGCAAAATCAGCCCCCCTTGAACTTTGCGCTTTGATAATTTTATCAGTTTCCTCGAGAAGTGTAGGAATAAACCTTAAAGCAATAGTCATCATCATAGCAAGTTCATGTACAGGAAGTTTGATTTTCTTTAAAGGATTTAAAAGTTTTTCAATTCCATTGGTCAGCACTATCGGCGACGTGGTAAGAGTAAGTATAGAAGTAACAAGAACAAGCATAACCAGCCTTACCATCATTGATAATGCATAATATAACCCTTCATATGTTGCTTTAAAAATCCAGAATTTAAAAATAATTCTTCCGTCAGTCATAAACAGGTTAAGAACTGCTGTGAAAGCAAGTATAAAAACTAAAGGTTTAACACCTTTGAAAACAAAGCCGAAAGGAACCCTCGCCATAAGGATTACAGCAAAAATAAATACAGCAGTAAAAATATAAGCATAAACACTTTTTATCATAAAAAGTGTAATGATTATTACAAATGTCAAAAGAATTTTAACTCTTGGATCAAGGTTATGAATTATAGAATTTGTCGGGTAAAACTGACCGAGTGTTATATCCTTAAGCATCTGTTTCTCCTTTCACTATTTTTGCCAGAATATCTGCGGCATCACTGATTTCAAATATTCCGTCAGGAATATCGTATCCTTTTTTTCTTATTGAGTTAAGAATTTTTGTAACCTGTGGTATATCAAGTCCCATTTTTTCAAGTTCTTCTTCGTTTTTGAATATTTCCGCAGGTGTACCTGATATTGCAAGTTTACCTTTGTGCATTACAAAAATTCTATCGGCATAAACAGCAATATCATCCATACTATGTGAAACCAGAACAACTGTAAGCTGTCTCTTTTTGTGAATGTTCTTAATTTCTTCAAGAATATTCCTTCTTCCGTCAGGATCCAGACCGGCAGCCGGTTCGTCAAGTATAAGAATATCAGGTTCCATTGCAAGAACTCCTGCAATTGCAACTCTTCTTTTCTGACCTCCGGAAAGCTCAAAGGGGGATTTTTCGAGCATTTCTGAGGAAATGCCAACGAGTTCGGCGGTTTGTCTTACAACTTTATCAATCTTTTCCTTATCATTTGAATAATTAAGAGGGCCGAAGGAAATGTCTTTATAAACTGTTTCTTCAAAAAGCTGATATTCAGGATACTGAAAAACAATTCCGACTTTTTTTCTGATTTGTTTAAGATCGGTATCTTTGTCAAAAACATTTACACCATCAACGTAAACGGCTCCTGACTTAGGTTTCAGCAATCCGTTTAAATGCTGAATAAGTGTAGATTTGCCTGAACCGGTATGACCGATAAGACCTATAAATTCCCCATCATTAATTTCAGCATTTATATTATCAAGAGCGGTCATTTCATAAGGTCCGTTTTCTCCATATATATAAGTTAAATTTTCTATTTTAATGCTCAATTTCAAGACTCCATTACTCTATCAAATTCATTTATAAATTCATCAACAAACAGACAGTTTTTAAAATCAACTCCGCGTTTTCTTAGTTCATAAGAAAATTCTGAAGCAACAGGAACGCCAAGCTTTAACTTCTTCATTGTATCAGTATTTTCAAATACTTCATTTGGAGTTCCGCATAACCTGACCTTGCCATTCTCAAGAACAATTATTCTGTCAGCCAACGCCGCCTCTTCCATGTAATGAGTAATAAGAATGACGGTCATATTCTTTTCACGGTTAAGCTTTTTCACTGTTTCCATAACGTCTTTACGTCCAAGAGGGTCAAGCATTGCTGTAGATTCATCAAGTATTATATATTCAGGCTCCATTGCCAGAATCCCCGCAATAGCAATTCTTTGTTTCTGCCCTCCAGAAAGCATATGAGGTGCATGTCCGCGATACCCCAGCATATCAACAGTTTTAAGAGCATCATCTACCCTTTTTTTTATTTCTTCTGCAGGAACCCCAAGATTTTCAGGACCGAATGCAACATCTTCTTCAACGATAGTTGCAACAATCTGATTATCAGGATTTTGGAACACCATTCCTACACGTCTTCTGATTTCATACATAAGAGTCTCATCAGATGTATCCATATTATCGACATAAACCTTACCTCCGCAAGGAAGTAGTATTGCATTAAAGGTTTTTACGAGCGTCGACTTACCTGATCCGTTATGCCCGAGGATTGACACAAATTCTCCTTTTTTGATTTCGACCGAAATGTCATCAATTACTCTGACACTGTTTTCGTCTTCAATATATTCATATGTTATGTTTTTCGCGTCAATCAAAGTGCATCCTCCTATTCAAACAAACATCTTGCAGTAGAACCGCAAGGCAAAACAACATCAGAATTTTCAACAGGAATTCCGATTTCATCGGCAATAACAGATTTGATTTCAAACCTGCCGTTCATTGTGATTTTAAGTATATTGGAAAGTACAGATGAAGAAAGTCCTGTCGTATATGAGTTTATGACAAAAAACAATGGATTTTCATCAAGTATTTTTACACATTCATCCACAAGTCCGTATAACTCGTTTTCAAGCTTCCAAATTTCCCCTTTGGGTCCTCTGCCATACGATGGTGGATCCATAATTATTCCGTGGTACTTATTACCTCTTCTTTGTTCTCTTAATACAAATTTAAGAACATCGTCAACTATATACCGTATAGGTTTATTTTCCAGTCCTGAAAGAGCAGCATTTTCCTTTGCCCAGTTTACCATTCCTTTGGATGCATCAACGTGACACACAGATGCACCTGCATTGGCAGCAGCAAGCGTTGCTCCTCCTGTATAGGCAAACAAGTTAAGAACTTTAATGTCACGCCCCGACTCTTTTATAACGTCATTTATAAAATCCCAATTGGCAGCCTGTTCCGGAAAAAGACCTGTGTGTTTAAATCCTGTAGGCTGAACCTTGAAAGTAAGATCTTTGTAACTGATTTTCCAGGATTCAGGCAGCTTGCTTTTAAAATTCCAGTTTCCACCGCCCGAACTGCTTCTTTTGTAAACAGCATCGGTTTTATATTCAGATTTAATTTCATTTTTCCAGATAACCTGCGGATCAGGTCTTAAAAGAGTATATTTACCCCATCTTTCGAGTTTATTTCCTGCTCCGGTATCCAAAACCTTATAATCTTTCCATCCGTCTGATAATATCATATTTTTCACTCCATAATTATTCATTTTATTATACTATAAATATTCTGAAAAGTAAATATAAATATACAAAAAAGAGCCTTTATAAGGCTCTCATGAAGTTACTTCGGTAAGTTTTGTTTTACCAGAAATATTTGTTTCTATCCACTCAAAAGCTTCATCCAATTTTATTTGGTGACCACCGTCAAAAATTTCAAGAAATGTTTTCGATTCAGGATATTTTTCCTGAATTCTGTTATAAAGCTTAAGACTATGAGTCACAGGAACACTTGGATCAAATTTTCCGTGGCAAATTTTTACAGTTGTTTTTGCTATTTCATCTATATAGCTCATTGGTGAACGGAATGCATATTCATCAGGTGCTTCCTCAGGAGTTTTGTTTCCGGTACACACATACAAATCATCACTGTAACCTTTGAATTTACTGCTGTCTGCTTTCTTTTCGTGATACCAGTCAGAGATGTCTGTGATAGGAACATAAGCAACAACATATTTAAACATTTCAGGTCTGTATCCTGCCATTAACAAAGCCATATGTCCTCCACCACTGCCTCCTATTATAAATCTGTTGTTTTTATCTGTTTTGAACTTATCCTCAACATAAGCAACAGCATCAATTACATCCTGCTTTGCTTTAAGAGAACCGCAGGCATCAACCGGATTAGGATTTTCAGCTTTGTTTTTTCCTCTGAAATCCGGCAACAAAAGATTCCAACCAAATTTTTTTGCAAAAGGCAACATAGTTTCCACCTGATTATATCTGTCAAAACTCCAGGTATGAAGGCCGATTACAAGCGGTTTATCCTCACCTGAAAAATAAAACAGAGACGGTTGCATTGTTCCATCTATTGAAGATTTTATCAACAATTCTTCCATAGAACCCTCCGATTAAAGCGCTTTAAGATAATTTCCGATACGTTCTGCCATAAGTTTGTGTCCCTCATCATTGGGATGAAGTCCGTCGGGACAGAATTTTTCTCTTAAGATTTCAACCTCAGGCTGAATTCCGCTTATTGCATATAAATCAATAACAGGAATTGAATAATATTCTGCTGCTTCTTTGATTATTCTTACATATTCTGAAAGCGGTGCATATTTCGCTTTTTCTTCCGCAGACAAAGTGTTATAATCTACCTTATCCTGCTTATCGCCCATCGGATGTTTTTCGCCCATACGATGAAGCGGTGTCACAAACACAATCGGTTTGCCCGGATATTTGTTTATAAGCTTTTCCATAAGTGTTCTTAATGCGCCATAAAATGTATAAACACCCATATCTTCGAAAGTCCCGATTTTCGCATCACCATGACCATAATCATTTGTACCGCCAAACACAACTACCGCATCAGCATCGTCTGACATTTCATCACATCTGCTGTTAAAATCAAGATCCCATCTGGGATTTTCTGATGGTTTACTCTGCTTTGCAATTCTTGTTCCGCCTATTCCGTAATTCCTTGCTTCGGTAAGGCCGTATTTTTCTTTAATCAGCTGATGAAAAACTTTGTCCGGCTCCGTTGTTCCATGGCCTTCTGTGATACTGTCACCCAGAAAATTGATTTTTAATCCTTTTAAATTCATAACAATCACCTATTCTTCTACAAAAGGTTCCGGAACTTCTGTTCTGTCACCTCTTTTTTGTTTGAGAAGCCAATCAATCACCTTTGTATCAAGATATGATCTATCCCATGAGAAATGATCGACATTATGGAAAATTGTAAGCTTTGCATTTCCGCCTTTTGCATTTACCGCATCTACCATTTCAACTGAATTTTTCAGTGGAACGGTTGGATCAACATCGCCGTGAAATGCCCAGATCGGCATATTAACAAGTCTGTCACAACGCCAGGAAAGTCCACCGCCGCAAACAGGAGCTATTGCAGAAAAGTATTCAGGGAAATTAAGTCCCATATCCCAGGTGCCGAATCCACCCATACTTATACCTGTAATTGAAATTCTGTCTTTATCGACATCATATTTATCTGCGATTTCATCAATAAGCATCTTCAAAGGAAAAACAAGGTTGTTCCACACCATATTTGACGGGCACTGAGGACAAAGTACAACTGCCGGTATTTCCATACCTTCACTTATATACTTAGGTATAGCATGAGTAAGTACCTTTTCTATCTGTGTGCCTCTCTCTCCTGCTCCGTGCAAAAATACAATCATAGGAGGATTTTTAATATTATCCTTCGGAAGACTTAAATAATAATTTAATTGTCCGCTTAATTCAAATTTATATGTACAACTTTCCATTTATGTAGCACTCCTAAAATAAATCTTCTGTATATTCGCCTTTTGCAATTAATTCTTTAAAGGAATTCACAACAAACTCTTTATCTTCTTTGTATGTAACACCAAACCACTTATCTTCGGTTTTGATTACTTTCACACTCGCCTGCCCCTTTTTGAGCATTCCGTCAATTATGGTAGGCAGAAGGAATTCTGATTTGATGTCCCCTTCTTTTAACGAACTTAAAAATGCAGGAAATTCTTCTTCAAGGACGTTAAAGAAATCCGGTGTAATACCCCACATATTCATTGATACAGGCGAGTTTTCGTCGATAGGTTCACATACTCCGTCTTTTTCTACACCTGCTTTATTTTCTCCAACCTTCACAATACCGTTTGTTTCATCAACTTTAAGAAGATATCCGTTTTCATCAACTTTGCAAACACCTCTGCAAACAGAACCATTTTCAGAAAGTGTATTTTTAAGAATGAAACCGGACATACAGAAATTATAATCTGCTTTTTTATCCTGATTTTCTGTTAAAAATTTATAGACATTTTTAAATGCTTCCTTTCCGTAATAATCATCGGCGTTGATTACTGCAAAAGGTTCTTTTACAACATTTTTACAGCACAAAATCGCCTGGCCTGTTCCCCAGGGTTTTGCTCTTCCTTCAGGCACTGAATATCCTTCGGGAAGGTCATCTATTTCCTGAAAAGCGTATTCAACTTTACAAAGCTTTTCTATTCTGTTACCGATAATTTCTTTAAAATCCTTTTCAAGGTCTTTTCTGATGATAAACACCATTTTGTTGAATCCCGCTTCAAGAGCGTCATGGATAGAATAATCCATAATAATCTGTCCTTTTGGACCTACCGGTTCAAGCTGTTTGATTCCTCCGCCAAATCTTGAGCCGATACCTGCTGCCATAATTACTAATGCACAATCCATATTAATTACCTCTTTCTTTAAGTACATTTTCTATTTTTAGTTTTATTAACTCCAATGCAATTTTATTGAGTCCGCCGTTAATAAGAATATCGGCGTGTTTTTTTGTAGGTTCAACATATTTTGCATGCATGGGTTTTATAACATTAAGATACCTGTTGATAATCTCATCAACATCTTTTCCGGTATCATTAACATCTTTCAGTATTCTTCTTATAATTCTTTCGTCGCCGTCCGTATCAACAAACACTTTAATGTCAATAAGGTTCAAAAGTTCGGGTATTGCAAAAGCCAGCATTCCCTCCACTATAATAACATTTTTGGGGTCGATATGAAGAGTTTCCCACTGTCTCGAATGAGCAGTCATATCATACACAGGACATTCTATGAATTCTCCCCTTTTTAAAGATGAAATGTCATTGATAAGAAGTTCCTTATCAAGATACGCCGGATTATCGTAGTTTATCTTACCTGAGTCATTATTATAATAGTTATCAAGATGTACTACAGCTATTTTTTCACCAAATTCTTTTAAAAGCTCACTTGTAAAAGTCGACTTTCCGGAACCGGTTCCTCCTGCAATGCCAATAATTAAATTATTCATAAATCCACCACATTATAAGATTTCAATTTCGTAAGTATATTCTTTTACACTGCCCGGTTCAAGAGAAGCAATCTGAAATTTATCTTCAATTCGTCTTCCTTCTTTTGTCCTGTAGCCCATACTCTGCCAAGGTTCGAAGCATACATAGGTTGCTCCCGGAAACTCAGGTCCTTTTG
>CAZMHL010000002.1:0-1402 GCA_964566065.1 uncultured Eubacteriales bacterium | reverse complement strand
TAGGAGGATAATCGCTGAAGCTGAATTTAACACCCTTGTTGTGCTTGTCAGATTTCAGACAGAGAACTTTTGATTTGATATCTTCAAAAATCAGTGCATCTTTTACAAAAAGTTCACGTTTTAACGGCAATACATTTCCCTGTTTTTCCACAAGGTATTTCTCATCAGAGCATATTTCAACATCAGGGTCTGTGTATGCTGAATTCGAATATAACGGTTCATCATATTCAAACTCAATTCTGTAGTCGTCGTACTTGTCTCCTTCTTTGAGCTGTGTGCTGAATCCGGGATGTCCGCCTACGCCGAAATACATAACCTTACTGTCTTTGTTTTCAATCTTATATGTAACATAAAGCTTTTTCCCCTCAACTTTAAAAATTACATAGAATTTAAAGTCATAAGGATAAAATTCTTTTGTACTTTCACACTGTTCAAGCAAAAAAACAACTTGATTTTCTTCAGCTTTATAAAGCGGCATTTCTCTCCCCTGTATAAACCCATGAATAGGCATATTGTAATCCTTGCCCTCAATTTCAAGAACACCACCACGGCTTCTGCCTACTACAGGAAAAAGCACAGGAGCACTTTTAGGCCAGACATCAGGATTCTTCTGCCAGATATATTCTGTTCCCTCGTTATCCTTTATAGAAGAAAGCTGTGCACCCACAGAATCAATCCCTACTTCAATATCTTTTGATTTGATTTTATAAACCATTATTCTTACCTCCTTATCTATACAAACTGTTATATAGATTTTCTGAACGTCCTGACAAAAAGACGTAATACCCTAAGTAAAAATATACCACATCTGAAGCTGAAAATCAATAAATTATATTGAATATTAAAAAATAAAATGATAGAATCAATATGAGGTGTTACAAATGAAACAAACAACATTATGTCACATAGAAAAAGACGGTAAATATCTTATGCTCCATCGAGTAAAAAAAGAAAATGATATGAACAAAGATAAATGGATCGGCGTAGGCGGAAAATTTCTTGAAGAAGAAACTCCCGTCGAATGTCTTTTGAGAGAAGTTTACGAAGAAACAGGACTTACTTTAAACTCGTACCAATACAGAGGTATTGTAATTTTTGAATCAGATATTTACGAAAATGAAGCGATGCACATTTTCACATCCGATGATTTCTCGGGAAACATCAAAGAATGTGACGAGGGTAATCTGGAGTGGATTGATAAGCAGGACTTGTATTCACTTCCATTATGGGAGGGTGACAAGCTCTTTTTGAAAATAATCGAAAAACCTTCCGATTTCTTCAATATGACAGTAACGTATCAGGGCGATACACTGATATCAGCCACACTTGAAGGAAAAGAAATATTCAAAAAAGGTGCTCATTATGGAGTGTACTCTAAAGGACAGTAAAAGGTCGTAGCAAA
>CAZMHL010000001.1:0-27399 GCA_964566065.1 uncultured Eubacteriales bacterium | reverse complement strand
TGATGGGCAGCATGGGAACTGTTGTTGGAGAAAAAATAACACGTCTTTTTGAAACTGCAACAGAGGAAAAACTCCCTGTTGTCGGCTTTACAACCTCGGGCGGTGCAAGAATGCAGGAGGGGATTCTATCCCTTATGCAGATGGCAAAGGTAAGCGGTGCCGTTAAAAGACACAGCGACGGCGGTAATCTTTACATAGCCGTTCTCACAGACCCAACAACAGGCGGTATTACCGCAAGTTTTGCGATGCAGGGCGACATCATTATTGCAGAGCCAAAAGCATTGATAGGCTTTGCAGGTGCAAGAGTTATTGAACAGACCACCGGCGAAAAGCTCCCCAAGGGCTTTCAGCGTGCGGAATTTCTCCTCGAGCACGGGTTTATTGACATAATCGAAGAAAGAAAAAGACTTAAATTTACTATCTCAAATATACTGAAAATTCATCAAAAAGAGGTGAGCGCATAACATGACAGGCAAAACAAAGGCTTACGAAAAGGTTGTAACCGCAAGAAGCTCCGACAGACCAATGGGCGGATATTACATTGAACGTTTAATTGACAATTTTATTGAGCTTCACGGCGACAGACGTTTTGGTGACGATGCCGCAATTATCGGCGGAATAGGTTATCTCAACGGCAAGGCTGTAACAGTTATTGCTATGGAGCGCGGTGCAACCGTTGAAGAGAGAATGAAAAGACATTTCGGTTGTCCCACACCCGAGGGCTACAGAAAAGCTTTAAGACTTATGAAAGAAGCCGAAAAGTTCAACCGCCCCGTAATCTGCTTTATAGGAAGCTCAGGTGCGTACTGCGGAATTGACGCCGAAAAGCGCGGTCAGGGTGAGGCTATTGCCGAGAACCTTTTTGAGATGATGGGACTTAAAACTCCTGTAATTTCCGTTATTGTGGGCGAAGGCGGAAGCGGCGGAGCATTGGCTCTGGGCGTTTGCGACACAGCTATTATGCTTGAAAACTCAATTTATTCCGTCATTTCCCCGGAAGGTTGTGCAAGCATTTTGTGGAAAGACTCCTCAAAAGCACCTGATGCAGCAGAAGCTTTAAAGCTCACCGCAGAGGACCTTTACGGTTTTGAAGTAATTGAAAAAATAATTGATGAAACCGACAGAACTGTTGACGAAATCTGTTCTCAGTTAAAAACAACAATTCTTGAAGAAATTGAAGAAAAAGAAAAGCTCTCCACAAAAGAGCTTCTTGATAAACGTTATGAAAAATTCAGAAAAATCGGCGCATAGGGGATGTTAAAAAAGTCCGGAACGCAAAAAAGTCGAAATAAGTATATGTACAAACTCCGATGATTTTTCATCGGAGTTTGTACATTTTTTTATTCTTTATTATTTATTCTTTATTCTCTTTTAAATTCTTACATTAGCAAGAAACTCCTTCAATCTCTCTGTCTTGGGATTTGCGAAAATTTCTTCCGGTGTTCCCTCTTCGGCGATAACACCGTTTTCCATAAATATAACTCTGTCGGAAATGTTTTTTGCAAAGGTCATTTCGTGAGTTACTATTATCATTGTCATATCTTCATCGGCAAGAGATTTTATAACCTTTAAAACCTCGTTTGTAAGCTCGGGGTCAAGGGCGGAGGTAGGCTCGTCAAAAAGCATAATTTTCGGCTTTAAGGCAAGAGCTCTTGCGATTGCAACCCTCTGCTGCTGTCCGCCGGAAAGCTCACAGGGGTAATTATTTATTTTATCAATAAGTCCCGAACGTGCAAGAAGTTCTTTTGCGTCCTCTTCTATTTTTGCATATATTTCCTTTTTATTTTTCTTAAAGTCTTCTCTTTCCTTTGCAAGAAGCTTTGGGGCAAGAGTTACATTTTCAAGCACGCTGTACTGAGGAAAAAGGTTAAAAGACTGAAAAACAAAGCCGAAATTAAGCTGCATTTTTCTTAATTCTTCGGAAGAAAGCTTGTTTTTGCTGTCCGCATCAAAAACCACGTTACCGTTTACAGCTACCACTCCCTCATCCGCTTTTTCAAGAAAGCCGATGCAGCGGAGAAGCGTAGTTTTTCCGCTTCCCGAGGAGCCGATTATTGAAACAACCTCGCCCTCGTTCATTTCAAAGCTTACGCCTTTAAGGACTTTGGTGCTTCCAAAGCTTTTATTTATATCTTTAACTTCAAGTATATTCATTTCAAGCACCTACCCTTTATAATAATCAAGCTTCTTTTCTATGTATCCGAACAAAAGTGTCAGTATTCCGCAGAAGAGAAGGTAGTATACACCTGTGTAGAACAGCGGCCAGATGATACCGTCGCTCTTGATAAATTTCTGTGCGTTCCAGATGATTTCATAAACCATAACAATTCTTGCAAGGGAAGTGTCCTTTACCAGAGTTATGATTTCATTACTCATAGGCGGTACGATTCTTTTTACAACCTGCATAAGCACAACCTTAAAGAAAACCTGGCTTTTGGTCATACCCAGAACCTGACCTGCTTCATACTGTCCCTTGGGAATGGATTCTATTCCGCCTCTGTAAATCTCAGAAAAATAGCAGGCGTAGTTAATTACAAAGGCAAGCATTACCGCAAAAAACCTGTCAAAAACCTTCCAGGTTGCAAGCCAGTTTATAATTACGCCCGAATAAACTCCCGTGTTTATCATTTTCTCTGCCCAGGTACCGATAAGTCCCGGTCCGTAGAAAATAATTATAAGCTGAAGCATTAAGGGCGTTCCTCTTATTATCCAGATAAATGTTTTTACCAACCATTTAAGAGGCGAAAACTTACTCATTGAGCCAAAGCTTATTATAAGTCCCAGCGGAAGTGCGAAAGCAAGTGTCAATATAAAAATTTCAAATGTTGTGGCAAGTCCTTCAAAAAGACTTTTTGTTACTTCAAGAAACATATGTTCTCCTTAACACAAGCAAAGGCAATAAGCCTTAAAAGGCTTACTGCCGCGCATTGTTATTTTTTTGTTAATAATATCTTATTTACCGATCATTGCATTTGCCATTGTGATGTCGATGATACAAGCATCACATGAACCGCTCTGTACTTCAAGAAGAGCATCTGTCTGAGCCGGAACTTCAACGAGGTTTGCAAAGCCGTTGTCTGCAGCAGCTGTAGCACCTGCTGAACCTGCTTCTGCAGCAAATGTAAGGTCTTTCATTGCAGCAGCTGAACCGTAATCAGCGACTTTATCTTCAGCCATTACAACAACCTGTGCATTCTTAACATAAGCCTTTGAGCAGCTTGTGTTTTTAAGAACTTCTTCTGAAATTGTCATACCGTTCCAGATACAGTCAATTGCTTTTGACTCAAGTGCTACGAATTTGTTATCCCAGTCAATTTCAACGAATTCGGCTGTAACGCCTAATTTTTCGCAAACTGCAAGAGCAAATTCTGTGTCAAAGCCTGTCCATTCACCATTTTCATCCTTGTAGTTCATCGGAGCATAGTCTGTGATACCGATAACGAGTTTGCCGTTAGCTTTAACATAATCAATATCTTTAACTGTTACTTCTTCTTTGTTGAAAACTGTTTCGTTGTCTGAAAGTGTAAGGTCATATTTTTCAGCGATTGCTGCAAGTGAGCCGTCCGCTTTCATTTCATCCATAAGTTTGTCAACTTCTACAGCAAGGTCAGAGCCTTTTCTGAAACCGATGCCGTATTCTTCGCTTGTAAGCTCCAATGCGATTGCAAGGTCTTCATAGCTTGTTGTACCGCCGTTTGTTCCGCATGACGCAAATGCACAAACAACAAGTGCAAGAGCCATAATTAAACTTAATACTTTTTTCATTGTTTATCTCTCCTAATTTAAGATTATGCACATAGTATATCACAATAATTTAGCAAAGTAAAGTACTAAAGTGAAAATTTTTCAAAAATTTTTTTTGACTTTAAAATGCACCTATTATATAATTAAATAAAAAACTATGATACCGGTGAATTTATGGCTTATTTTTTAATTAAAGGTGCCTCGGGCACAGGGAAAACTTCATATTTCATAAATAAGATGGACGAATACAGGGAAAAAGGCGAAAATGCCGTTTTAATTATCCCCGAACAGATTTCTCTGCTGACAGAAAACCGCGTTATTGAAAAAACGGGGTATCTTGGCCGCGGAATTGATGTTTTAAGTTTCGGCCGTCTTTTTTACAAAATTTACAGACTCTGCTGCGGCAAAAAGAGAGATTATGTAAGCGGAACCGGCAAAACGGTTATTGTAAACCGTATTCTTTCCAAAAACGCAGACAAGCTTAAGATTTACAGAAGCAGTTCAAAAACAAGCCTTATGACCGGTCGAATCACCGCAACCTTAACAGAATTCAAAAGACATTCGGTAGGCTTAAAGGACATTAAGGATGCATCAAGAAAAATTTCAGAGGGTACCGCAGCCTTAAAGCTTAATGACCTTGCCCTTATTTTTGAAGAATATGAAAAGGAAATAGAAAAATTCGGCTTTGATGCGGATGACAACATAACCCTGCTTTCTTCCCTTATTAAAGATTCGGATTATGTTAAAAGCACCACATTTTTTGTTGACAGCTTTTCAAGCTTTACCTCCGCAGAGCTTAATGTTTTAAAAGAACTTAACCTTTATTCAAAAGGACTTTACATTTCACTGAACGCCGACAATTCAAATCATCCGCTTTTCTCACCGGTTTTGGGAACGGAAAGACAGATTTCGGAGCTTCTGGGCAAACCGGGCAACACAATTTTGCTTAATGAAAACAAAAAACACAGAGAAGAGCTCCTTTTCCTCGAAAGAAACTATGCAAGATTTAACAAAAATACATTCAATGCTCCCACAAAGGACATTTCTCTTTTCATTTCCGAAAGTCCATATGAAGAAGTGGATATGTGTGCAAGGGACATTCTTGACAAGGCAAGAGCGGGCTGCAGATTCTCCGAAATCGGCATTATGTGCTCAAACCCCGAAGAATACAGCAGTATAATTGAAAGTTCTTTTAAAAAGCACGGAATAAAATATTATATGAACCTCCCGAAAAATATGCTTATGCACCCCGTGTGCCTGCTGTTTCTTTCATTTTTTGATATTTTTATTTCCTCATTTTCCTATGAGGCTGTTTTCACATTCTTAAAAACCGGCTTTATTGACGTTGAAGACATTAACCTTCTGGACAACTATGTTCTTGACAACGGAATCAAGGGCAGTACCTGGCAAAATGAATTCACCTTTAAAGGGGACAAATATGACCTTGAAAGAGTAAACCGTGCGAGAAAGCAGTTTTTGTCTTACGTTATGCCTTTCAGAGAACAGACAAAGGGCAAAACAAAATGCAGTGAATACATTGACGCTCTTGAAAAGTTCTGCGACCTTATTGACCTTGAAAAGAAAACCGAAAAGCTTATGCTTGACCTTGCAAAAAAGAATATGATAAAGGAGTCCATGGAGTACAAAAGAGTTTTTGAGTGCTTTGTTCAGATTTGCGAGCAGCTTTTTGTATGTATGGAAAACGACTCTTTCGGCATTGAAAAGCTTTCGGACATGATGAAAAGTGCCTTTTCCGAATCAAGGCTTGCAACGCTCCCGCCCTCAAGTGACGAAATTTTGTGTGCAGGGGCAGATGAAATAAGACATCATAACTTTAAGGTTTTATATATTATCGGAGCTACCGACGGCAACTTTCCGCAGGTACCCTCGGGAACGGGGCTTCTTACCGACAGCGAAAGACGTCTGCTTCGTGAAAATGAAATTGAGCTTGCTCCCGACTTAAAGAGAAAGGCTCTTGAACAGCCCTTTAAAATTTATGAAATTCTTACCATTCCCGATGACAAGCTTATTGTTTCTTACCCCGTTTCGGACATTTCAAGGGTGAGCACAAGACCTTCTTCCGTTGTTTCGGAAATAAAAACGCTTTTCCCTGATATTACCGAAAAAAGCTCTATGGGTACTGCCGGCGAAGACTTTATTTCAAGTGCAAGAGCAACCATTGAGCAGATGCTTATAAATGAAAATTCAGGTCTTTTTGCCCAGGCAAAAAGATGGTATCTTGAAAACGAAAAATGGAGCAGAAAAATCAAGTATATTCTTTCAGCAAAAAAATACGGTGCTTTTTCTTCAATTTCCGAAGAAACTGCCGAAAAGCTCTGGGGCAGAAATCTTCACGCAACCGTATCGCGGCTTGAAGCCTTTGCGGAATGCCCCTTTAAATTCTTTGCAAGATACGGTCTTAACCTTTATCCCAGAGACAAGCAGGAGCTTGCCGCTCCCGATGCGGGTACGTTTATGCATGCGGTAATGGAGAATTACACAAGCTACGTTACCGAAAACAACATTGACTGGTTCGCCATTACAAAAGAGGACTGCATAAAAAAGGCCTATGAAATTTCAGAAGAATCCGTAAAAACAATAACAAAAAAAATTCCTCTTTTAACAAAAAGACACGAGTTTTTAATAAACAAAATGAAAAAATCCGCCTCTGACACTTTATGGGCAGTGGTGAAACAAATTCAGGCGGGATATTTTACACCTTATGCCGCAGAGCTCAACATAGGCAACAGTGAAGGAATTGTTCCCGTTACCGTTAAAACAAAAAAAGGCAATGTAACCCTCTACGGAGTTATTGACAGAGTTGATAAATTTGATGACAGTTACAGAATTATTGACTATAAATCAGGCAAAAAGGATCTGGACCTTGTCAAGGTTGAACAGGGAATTTCCCTCCAGCTTTTTGTTTACAGCAACGCATTAAGAAATTCAATGGGGAGGACAAAGGGGATGTTTTACCTTACAATAAACAGTCCTGCAATTGAATTCTGTGAGGGTATGACAAAAGAAACCATAGAGCAAAAGGTTTTAGAGAGCTTTGCTCTTAAAGGCTATATGGTGGGTGACGAAAACACACCTCTTGAAATGGACAGATTTATGACTTCAAAATCCTCGGTTATCCCTGCAAAGGTCACAAAAAAAGGAATATCATCAAACAGAATTATTTCGCCTGAACGCTATGAAGAAATAAGTGAAAAAATGTTTGAAAAAATAAGGGAATATACAGACTTGATTATGGAGGGCGACACTTCCGTTTCTCCCTTTACCGACGGCAAAACCACTTCCTGTGATTACTGTGATTTTGCACCCGTCTGCGGTTTTGAAAGAAGCTGCGGATACTTCAGAAAGCTTGAGAAAGGAGAGTAACTATGGCAGATATTAAATGGACAACTCAACAGGAAAACGCCATAAGTCACAGAGGCAGCTCGGTTATTGTTTCTGCTGCGGCAGGCTCGGGTAAAACCGCAGTTCTTGTTGAAAGAGTTATTCGCCTTGTGGATCTTTATGACATTGACAGACTTATAATCGTTACATTCACAAATGCCGCGGCGGCACAGATGCGCGAAAAAATAGCGAAAGCGCTTATTGAAAAAATTTCATCTGCAGACTCTTCCGATAAAGCTGAAAGATACAGAAAACAGCTTTTGTATCTTCCGGCCGCAAGCATCTGCACCGTTCATTCTTTCTGCCTTAAACTTTTAAGAGAAAACTTCAGCAGACTGGGACTTTCCGCAGATTTTGCAATAGGTGATACCGCAGAATGCTCTATTCTTTTAAATCAGAGTCTTGAGGAAATTATAAATAAAAAATATGAAGAACAGGACCCTGCATTTTTAAAGCTTGCATCGGGCTTCTCTTCAAGAAATGACAGTGCCCTTGTTGAAATGCTTCTTCGCATTTACAATTTTTCAAAAGGAATGGCGTTCCCCGACGAATGGTTCACCGTTGTTAAGGAATCTTATTCCAAAGAAAAAATCACAGATACAAGGGAGGCGGAAATTCTTCTTAAGGAAGCAATTGAAAAATATTCGGACATTCTTGAGGAATTAAAAGCATATCCGTTTGCAGACAAGCTTACTTCTGTTATCAATGAAGATATTGCTATGTTTACAGACATAAATTTTAAGGATTATGACGACGTTTTTCTTAAAATAAACTGCAAATTCAAAAACTTTCCCATTATAAAAGCCGCAGAGCTTGAAGAAATCAAGGAAAAAGTTAAGCGTGCAAGAGACAGCTTCAAAGCAGATATTGCCGAAATTTCATCGGGCTTTATGTACAGCAGTATACATCTTCTTGAATTTGCCCAAATGCAAAAAGAAGATGCTGACACGATAATTGAATTTGTAAAAGAGCTTGATGTTGCTTACTCGGAAAAGAAGCGTACAAAAAACATTGTTGACTACTCCGACCTGGAGCATTTTGCATTGAAGCTTCTTGTAAACGATGACAAAACTCCCACAGATGTCGCATCAAAGCTTTCGGAAAGCTTTGATGAAATCATTGTTGACGAATATCAGGACACCAGCCCTGTTCAGGATATAATCTTTTCAAACATTTCAAGAAATATGAATAATCTTTTTATGGTTGGTGATATGAAGCAGAGTATTTACAGTTTCAGAAATACCGCTCCCGAAATTTTCAGAGAAAAAACCGAAAGCTTTGGCAGGGAAGATACAAAAGGCAGAAGAATTTACCTTAACAACAACTTCAGAAGCCGTAAAAACATTCTTGATTTTACAAACACCGTTTTTTCAAAAATTATGAATCTCAAAACAGGTGAGGTTGACTATACAAAAGATGAATATCTTTACTACGGCGCAAGCTACGACGGAAATGACCCGAGCGTTGATATTCACATACTTGAACAGCCCTCCAAAGATGACGAGCTTTCAAAAACCGAGCAGGAAGGCTATAAAATTGCAGAAATTATTGATTCTGTTGTGGGAAAACTTGACATATATGAAGACCAAAAATTCAGAAAAGCACGGTACAAGGATATTGTTATACTTACCAGAAACTCCGTAAATGTTTCGGAGACCCTTGCCGACTGCCTTACAAAATGCAATATACCCACATATAACGATGACGGAAAGAACAGCATTCTTTCATCTTATGAGGCTCAGGTTATTATTTCATATTTAAAAATAATTGACAATCCGTATCAGGACATTCCACTGGTATCTGTATTAAGATCGCCCATTTACAATTTTTCAGATAATCTTCTGGTTAAATTAAGAAAATGCGGTGACAAAAAAGCAAAATTCTTCGACCTTTTAAATGGATATGTTACAGACGATGAAACAGAAAAGCTTAAAATAAAGATTTTCCTTGATGATATGAACGCCTTCACCGAAAAGGCAAAAAGCTCATCTGTTGCATCTCTTATTCAGGCAATTATTGAAAAAACATATTTTGAAGAATACGTAAGTGCAATGAAGGGCGGAATGCAGAGGCGTTCTAATCTTCACTTCCTCGTAAATACCGCCAAAGGCTTTGAACGAGCTCAATTCAAAGGACTTTTCTCATTCCTCATTTATCTTGAAAACTTCAACGGTCAGAATATGCAGATGTCTGCACCGAAAATTCTCCCCTCTGCTCTTGACGTTGTTAAAATCAACACTATTCACAAGAGCAAGGGACTTGAATATCCCATAGTTATTATCTGCGGTCTGGGAAAATCCTTTGCAAGCAATGACCTTTCAAGCTCAATGCTTCTGCACAAAAAGCTAGGCATAGGAGTTAAATATACCGACGACAAAAACAACGTTTATTACCCCTCGCCCATAAGAGAAGCCATCAAGTCAAAGCTGAACGCCGAAACTCTTTCGGAAGAAATGAGAATTTTATACGTTGCCCTGACACGAGCAAAGGAAAAGCTTATACTTCTGGGAACCGTCAAAAAAAGAGATGAATATGTTGACAGCTACAAAACCGATGCAAGATACTTAAAAGAAAAGCTTTCTCCCGGACTTGTAAAGAACGCTAAAAGCTATCTTGATTTTATTATGGCAGGTTGCAGTGAAGAAATTTTTGAAAATTCAAATCCCCTTATAACATTAAGTCTTAAAGATATCCGTCCTGACGGCGATGATGATACCGAGTCGGGCAAAGACAACGAAAATCTTCCCGAGATTTCCGGTTCGGTAAGGGAAAAGCTTGAATATGTTTACCCAAGCGAAGGCAAGAGCTTTTATTCAAAATATTCCGTTTCGGAGCTTAAAAAGCTTCTTACGATTGACGAAAACTCCTCCGATTATTTCGGTTTTTCAAGCTCTCTCGTTAAAAGAAAGAAAGATGGCATAAGCGGAGCCGAAGAAGGAAGCATTATTCATCTTATTCTTGAAAAGACCGACGAAAGGGTAATAAACTGCGAAAAAGACCTCGAAGATGCAATAACAGGTCTGGTTAATGAAAACATTCTGACCGAGGATGAGGCAAAATGTGCAGACACATCTTCCCTTTACAGATATTACACCTCTTCACTTTGTGAAAAGCTCAAAAATTCTGACGAAATATACAAGGAGGCACCATTTAACATTATTATTGACAGCAGTGAAATTGACAGCGTAAACGGCGGCGAAAAGCTTCAGGTTCAGGGCGTTATTGACTGCTATTTCAGATGCGGCGATGAATTTTACATTGTTGACTACAAAACCGACACCCTGACCCTGCAAAACAGAGCTGACAGAATTGCTCTTTACACAAAACAGCTTGAGTTTTACAGAAAAGCCGTATCAAAAATGCATAACACCGATAAAATACGCTGTTTTATTTACTTCACAAGATATGACGACATTATTGAGTTATAATTGACAAAATATATGTTTTATTGATATAATAACAAGATAAAAGAAATTGGGGAATCTGTGGATTTCCCGTGCAAAAAGGAGTCTGGACTTTTTGGCAAAAAAAAGAAAAAGGTTACTTGGCAAACTGCAGTGGAAACTGATTGCTATTTTCGTTCTCCTTGTTCTTTCGGTTATGATAGTTACGGGAACTCTTCTCCTTAACAGTATTTCCGCTTTCTATCACACCCGTTTTACAGAGAGTATGAATCAGGAATTTGCAGGTGATATTTCCGACAACCTTATTTATGCCCTTTCAGAGGAAAACCCGAAAGAAAAACTGACGGAAGTTATGGAAGCCTATTCCACAAGCCGCCTTGGTATAAATAATAACAGAGACTATTACATTTTAGACGGAAAATCCGCAAAGCTCATTTCGGGCAGCTCGCAGATAACCGAAAACCCTGAAATTACAGAAAATATAATAAGTGCCATTTCGGGAAGCGTCGGCGACAAGGTTCTTTCAAATCAGAACTATATGGATTATGCCTACCCCGTTAAATCAGGCGGCAAGGTTGAATATATTATTTATATAAAGGACAACAAGCAGGAGCTTTTGTCTGTTTCACACAATATGTTCTCCGTTGTTATAAACGCAATTTTATACGGAGCCCTTATTTCGCTTATTTTAAGTATTCTGCTCAGCCGTACCATTACGGTACCCATTAAAAGTCTTACGGAAAAGGCAAGCAAAATGTCAGAGGGCAAGTTTGACAACGTGATTGATGTTAAAGGCGACGATGAAATCGGTGACCTTACCAACACCTTTAACAACATGGCGGTCAAGCTTAAACAGACCCTTGATGAAATATCGGGAGAAAAAGACAAGATTGCCGTTATTCTTAAAAACCTTGACGACGGCGTTATGGCTTTTAACTTAAACGGAAAAAGTACACATATCAATCCTGCAGCAGGAAAGATGCTTAACCTTGACAGACGGAAAAATTACTCTTTTGACGAGTTATTTGCAGAACTTGAAATTCCGCTTACAATGCAGGCACTTATGGAAAACGACCCGGAAACGCAAAGGGAATGGCAGATTGAAACAAACGGACTTATTCTGAATGTACATTTTGCTCCATACTCAAACGACACCAACAGATTTGAGGGTATTATCGCGGCGTTCCAGGACATTACAAAGCAACAGAAGCTTGAACAGTCGCGAAGAACATTTGTTGCAAATGTATCCCACGAGCTTCGTACCCCTCTCACCAACATAAAGAGTTACAGTGAAACTCTTCTTGACAATGAAATTGACGACAAGGAAACAAGAGACAGCTTCCTTTCTGTTATAAACAACGAAGCTGACAGAATGACAAGACTTGTAAAAGACCTTCTTGTTCTTTCACAGCTCGACCATTCAAAAGCAAAATTCAACTTTGAGGAAACCGACCTTCAGCAGCTTACGGCGGACATTATCAACACCGCTAAAATTGATGCTGAAAAAAGAAAACAAACGCTGACATTTATAAAAAGCGGTGAGCCGTTTAATGTTGTTATTGACAGAGACAGAATAAGTCAGGTAATATTGAATATTTTATCAAATGCAATAAAATATACTCCCGATAAGGGGACAATTACAGTTGTGTGCGGACATCAGGAACAGATGTCTTACATCAAGATATCGGACACAGGTATCGGTATTCCCGAAAAAGACCTTCCTATGATTTTTGAAAGGTTCTACAGAGTTGACAAGGCACGTTCAAGAAAAGAGGGCGGAACGGGACTTGGCCTTGCAATTGCCAGAGAGCTTGTCGAAGCCCACAACGGCACCATTTCAATCGACAGCGAATATGAAAAAGGCACAACCGTTACAATCAAACTTCCGCTGGACGGACAGATTGAGAATATTTAAAAAAGGAATGAATTACAATGGAAAAACTGTTTAAAACCGCAATATTCGGAGGCTTTAAAAAGAAAGCCGTAATTAACTATATTTCAGAGCTTGGAATTAAAACGCAAAATGAAATCGATTCTCTTGAGGATGAAAACGAGGAACTTAAAAAAGAGGTTGCACAGCTTAAAGCAAAATGTGCAGAGCTTGAAAAGAACACTCTTTGCGTAGGCGATGCAATTATCAGTGCAGAAAGAAAAGCAAAGGAAATTATTGAAACCGCAACGCTGGATGCGGTTAAGAAAAAAGAGCTTCTTGAAGAAGAGTTGAAACAGACAAAGCTTATACAGAAAAAGCTTAACGAAGAAATACGTCAGCTTAAAGCAAATGTTACTCTTTCTGTGAACAAATATCAGGAAAATTTAGAGTCACTTATTAAAGATTCGGAATAATCGGAGGGAACTTAAATGGACAGAATCAAACTTTTAAAGCTTCTTGAAAAAAACTGCATGGAAACTCCTGAAAATCTGGCTATTAAACTCAATTCCACTGCTGATGAAGTAAAAAATGAAATAAAAGCACTTCAGGATAAGGGAATAATTGCAGGTTATCGTGCAATTATTGACTGGGACAAAACCGAAAATGACTGGGCGGCAGTTTACATTGAACTTAAGGTTAACCCCGGCATTAAAGGCTATGACGATTTTGCAAACAGACTTTACCAGATTCCCCAGGTAAACAACGTTTATCTTATGTCGGGCGGCTACGATTTTCTTCTTGTTATTGAGGGACAGAGCCTTAAAGATGTTGCCCTTTTCGTTGCAGAGCATCTCTCTCCTATGGAGGGCGTTACCTCAACAACAACTCACTTTGTTTTAAAGAAATATAAAGAAAGCGGAAAAATGCTCGGCAGTGAAAAGAAGGACGGAAGACAGGTGATTACATTTTGATTAACTTTGACGATATTATTTCTCCTGTTGTCAGCGGAATAAAACCGTCGGGTATCAGAAAGTTCTTTGATATTGTAAACGAGATGGAGGATGCTATTTCTCTTGGAATCGGTGAACCCGATTTTATAACTCCCTGGCATATAAGAGATGCAGGCATAATGTCTCTTGAAAAAGGTCAGACCTACTACACTTCAAATTCAGGTCTTTTGCCTTTGAGAAAAGAAATATGCAGATATCTTTTAAGAAGATTTACCCTTTGCTACGAGCCCGAAAACGTTCTTGTAACAGTCGGCGGAAGCGAAGCTATTGACCTTATGGTACGTGCGGTTGTAGCACCCGGCGATGAGGTTCTTATTCCCGAACCCTCCTTTGTTTGCTATGAACCTTGCACAAAGCTTGCAGGCGGTATTCCTGTTCCCATTGTCACAAAGGCAGAGGACAACTTCAAGCTTACAGCAAAAGCACTTAAAGATGCAATTACAGATAAAACAAAGCTTCTTATTCTTCCTTATCCCAACAACCCGACAGGTGCAATTATGGAAAAAGCAGAGCTTGAAGCAATTGCAAAGGTTCTTGAGGACACAAATATTGTTATTCTCTCCGATGAAATTTATGCTGAGCTTACTTACGATGCAAAGCATTTTTCAATTGCAAACATTCCTTCAATGAAGGACAGAACGGTTATAATCGGCGGTTTTTCAAAATGCTATGCAATGACAGGCTGGAGACTTGGCTATGCGGTTGGTGACAAAACAGTTATTCAGGCAATGACAAAAATCCATCAGTTCGGAATTATGTCAGCTCCTACGACAAGCCAGTATGCGGCAATTGAAGCCCTTAAAAACGGCGACTCTGACATTGAAGAAATGGCTGACGAATACAACGTTCGCCGCAGATACATAATTGACAGATTCAACAAAATGGGTCTTGACTGTTTTGAAGCAAAGGGTGCTTTTTATGTGTTCCCCTGCATTAAGTCAACGGGTATGACCTCCGACGAATTCTGTCAGGAGCTTTTAAGAAAGAAAAAGGTTGCAATTATCCCCGGTAACGCTTTCGGCGATTCGGGAGAAGGTTTTGCAAGAGTTTCTTATGCATATTCTCTGGAAAAGATTACACTTGCCCTTGACAAGATAGAAGAATTCCTCGGTGAAATGAAACAATAAACTTGAGAAATTGTTCAGATTGTGCATTTTGCCGAACGGGCAACGGGTACCCAAAAAAGCTTACAGCTTTTTTGGGGAAAAGGAGCATAAGGTTGAAAACGATGTTTGACTTGTGTCAAACAAGTTTAGATACCTTTATGCGACACACTTCAGTGAGGCAAAAGTGCAATATGGGCAATTTGCAGAAAGGATAATATGAAACTAGCAGTTATAGATTTGGGCTCCAACTCTGCCCGACTTGGTATCTACACTTACAACAACGGATTAAACGAAATTTTCCGCAAAAGGGAAAACACCCGTCTTGCAGAAGGACTTGAAATTGATAATATGCTGAAAAAAGAGCCTATGGAAAGAACCCTTAAGGCTCTTATTGATTTCAGTGAAATAATTAAAGAGCAAAAGGCTGACAAGGCAATTGCCATTTCAACAGAAAGCTTAAGAAGAGCCGAAAACTCTTCTTACTTTGTAAATCTCGTAAAAGAAAAAGCGGGCATTGAGCTTAAAATAATTGACGGTCACACCGAAGCACTTTACGGCTCCTTTGCCGCACGCTCAACTTTAAAAAGCGAAAGCTTTTATTTTCTTGACACAGGCGGCGGAAGCTTTGAGCTTGGCTTTGTTGAAAACGGCAATTTAAAAGAATTTGTATGTCTTCCTTACGGTTGCGTAGTGCTTACTGAAAAATTCAGCCCCGACGAAAAGGGAATTGATGAAATCAACGCCTTTCTTTTTAATGAGCTTAAAAACCTAAACTGGCTTGACAAACCATACCCCCTTGTTGTTCTCGGCGGTTCGGTAAAGGAGATTGCAAGATGCTCTTTTAACATCTCATCGGACAGGGAAATCAACGGAAAAAGTGTATCCGCCGGAGAAGTTTTCGGGATTTTTGATGAAATTTACAAAACAAAGGTCTGTGACAGACCCCACAAATTCGGAATGGATGTAAAAAGAGCGGACATTATTACCGCCGGACTTTGTCCTACCCTGACAGTTCTGAAAATTACAGGCACAAAGGAAATTGTATTCTGTACAAAAAGCGTAAGAGACGGTGCTGCGGAGGCATTTTTCAATGAAAAGTCCCTTTAAATATTCAGATGACAACAAAAGATATCATACCCTTTACTATCACAACAAACACACCTTCGGCGGCAGAATTTTCAAAGCGGTGCTTGACGGCGGCTTTACCTGTCCCAACAAGGACGGCACCTGCGGTTTCGGAGGTTGTACTTACTGCATTTCGGGCGGTTCTGAATTTTCGGGCAAAGGAACTGTTAAAGAGCAGTACGAAAAAGAAAGGGAAAGAATTTTTAAAAAATGGGGAAAGGTGAGCCTTATCCCTTATTTTCAGTCGGGCACAAGCACCTTTGCCCCTCTTGATACTCTTAAATCTCTTTTTGATGAGGCTATAAACTTTGAAGATGCCGTCGGTTTAAGCATCGCCACAAGAGCCGACTGCCTTGATGAAGATAAAATAAACTATTTAAAAGAATTGTCGGAAAAAACATATCTTACGGCGGAGCTGGGTCTTCAGACAATTTTCGACAAAACAGCAGAAACAATAAACAGAGGCCATTCCTTTGACACATTTTTAAAAACCTACTCCCTTTTAAAGAAAGCAGGGATTAGAGTGTGTGTTCATCTTATTAACGGACTTCCGGGGGAAACAAAGGAAATGATGGTTGAAAGTGCAAAGGTAATCGGCAGATTGAAGCCAGATGCAATGAAAATACATCTTCTTCACATAATGGAGGGAAGCAGAATTTCAAAGGATTTTGCAGAGGGGCTTTTTGAAGAAATGTCCTTTGACGACTACATTGATGTTGTATGCCGTCAGCTTGAATATATCCCTAAAGAAACAGTGATTGAAAGAATAACCGGCGACGGCTCAAAAGACAAACTGATTGCCCCCCTCTGGAGCAAAAACAAAATTGCTGTCCTCGGCACAATAGATAAAGCCCTCTTTGAAAGGGATACATATCAGGGGAAGTTTTTTCATAGCAATAAATAAACCGGTAGAAGATAATACTTCTGCCGGTTTATTTATTAAACATATAGCCTATTAACAGTAATAATATAGCTATTACAACAGGTCCAAAAATTACCAGGCTTCCCCAAAATATACTAATATCTGTAGAATCATTTACTATTGCACAAAACAGGAAATATCCAAAACCGCCTATAAGTGAAACTACAACTCTTAAAAGTCTTGACCAAGGTGAATCACCAAAGAAACCTTTACATAATTCTTTTAGAATGTACCATACTATGATACCATTTAAAATTGCCAATAACCCAAACATTTTCACACCTCCTTTTTTTAATGGTATCACATTTCGAGATAAATGTCAATATCTCGTTATGAGATTTCATATAATAACATTCAGGTGATATTTATATGAGATTAAAAGATTTACGTGAAGATGCAGATATAAAACAAAAGGAACTTGCCGAATATTTGCATATAAAACAAAACACATATTCGCAATACGAAAACGGACAACGACAACTCCCCATTGAGGTTTTAATAAAACTGGCCAAATATTACAAAGTTTCAACAGACTATATATTGGGATTATCGGATATTAAATAATTATGAATTTACCAAAACGAAAGCCGACAAGGTTAAAGGGATACGATTATTCCAAAAATGGGGCATATTTCATTACGATTTGCACACATAAGAGAAAATGTGTATTATCAAAAATCGTAAGGGAGGGTCTCTGTGCCCTCCCGCAAAATATAATGACACCATAGGAAAAGAAATTGAAAAATCCATACAATTTATCAATGACAATTACAATGGGATTAAGATTAATAAGTATGTAATTATGCCTAATCATATACATTTGATTATCATTTTAAATGAATCGGGAGGGCGTGGAAACCCTCCCCTACAAAATGTAATCGGTCAATTAAAATCATACACGACAAAAAAATACAAAGACATTCTCTGGCAACGGTCTTTTCACGACCACATAATCAGAGGTGAACAGGATTATAAAAAAATCCGGGCATACATTGACACCAACGTATTAAAATAGGAAAAATGATTGCTTTTACAATCATAACCACCGGCTTAGCCGGTGGTTTTCGTTATACAATGAAAATCCGCAGTGAAACTCACTGCGGATTTATTCTTTCAAAATATTTATTTGTTTCTCTTGCTACCACGCCGCTTAAAGATATGAGTGCCGCAAGGTTCGGAAGAGCCATAAGGGCGTTGAAAATGTCGGCGATGTTAAACACCTCATTTACGGTAAGGTAAGGACCGATGAAAACCGCCAGAATATACAATGCTCTGTAAACTTTAACGAAGCCTTGCTTTTTGTTGAACAGATATTCCACACACTTTTCCGCATAATAATTCCAGCCGATAATTGTGGAAAAAGCAAAAAACACAAGAGAAAGCATTAACACAAAAGAACCAACTTCGGGAGAAAACGGAAGTCCCCTGCTGTAAGCATAAGAAGTAACTCCCGCTCCCTCAAGACCAAGCATAGGGTCGTGCGCATTAGTAATTACAATTGCAAGTCCGGTCATTGTACACAAAACAACGGTATCTATAAAAGTACCTGTCATTGTAACAAGCCCCTGTCTTACGGCATCCCTGCTCTTTGCTGCAGCAGCCGCAATAGGTGCAGAACCAAGTCCTGCCTCGTTGGTAAATACACCTCTTGAAATACCCTTTTGTATTGCATTTTTCGCCGTAATTCCTGCAATTCCTCCGCCTACCGATGAAGGTGCAAATGCGCCTTTTAAAATCAGGCATACAGCGGAGGGGATTTTTTCGTAATTTGCAACAAGAACTATTAAAGTAAACAAAATGTATAAAATTGCCATAAACGGAACCAACACCGATGTAACATCTGCTATTCTCTTTATTCCGCCGATTATTACAAGAGCGGAAAGAAATGTTACTGTAAGCCCTGCAATCACCGTTACAAACGTATATTCATTACCGAAAAATGTGACCGTATTAACGCCTTTGGGGTCAAAAAAGCCGGTAAGTACCGAGGCAATCCCGTTCACCTGGGTTATTGTACCTATTCCCAGAAGTCCTGCGGCAGCACCGAAAAAAGCAAAAAGCTTTGCAAGCCATTTCCATTCTTTCCCCATTCCTTTTTCTATGTAATAAAAAGGTCCGCCCAGGACATGCCCGTTTTTGTCAATTTCTCTGTATTTTATTGCAAGAAAGCCTTCAGCGTATTTTGTAGCCATACCAAGAAGCGCTGCAATCCACATCCAGAAAAGTGCTCCCGGTCCACCTGCACAGATTGCGGTTGCAACCCCCACAATGTTTCCCGTTCCGATTGTTGCCGCAAGAGCGGTACAAAGAGCACCAAAGCTTGAAACCTCACCCCTGCCGCCCTTTTCGTTGGTTACCATAAATTTAAGAGCTTTGGGCAGATGAACTATCTGCAAAAACTTCAGCCTCACCGTAAGCCACAAACCTGTTGCAAGTATTAAAACAATAAGGGGCGTTCCCCACACAAAATTGCTGATTTTCTCTATGAAATTCATTTTATTTTCCTCTCAAAAAAAGTTATCCGCGCCATATTAAAATATATGACACGGACAAACAATTATTCTACAAAAGGAAAATCTCGGTTTCTTTTTCAGCAGGCTTTGCGTTGAAAACCGTTCCCCGGTTAACTCCTGTAAGCCTTGCAATCTGCCTTATGCTTAACCCCTTTTCTTTAAGCTGTACGAGATATTCATCTCTTTTTTCAGAGTTTTTTATGTCAGTCTTTCCTGCAACCTCAAAAATAATTTTCTCTGCAGTTTCATCATCTAAAGTTACATTCACTTTTGAAATTTTAAGGGCACTTAAAGTACGGTGATAGTTCATAAATCCACTGCCGAAAATCCTTTTTGCATAGTCTGTTTCACAGATCAATGCTTCGTCGGTGTATTCATCAAAGCTTGAATATTCAAATTCTGCAAAATTATCAACCTCTTTGCTTATTTGCGGAAGCTGGTGAATATATCTTAAATTTTCTGCAAAATCTTCGTCACTTTCAACAGAAATACTTTTAAATCTGTCTTTAAAAAGTCTGCCCTTTTCGCCGTATCTGCCATTATAATAATTCGCATATCTTATCTCAATGCTTTTCATTAAAGCTGAAAGAGCATCATTTGCCTTAACAAGAAGTGAGCAGGAAAAGTCAAGCAGACAGTAGCCGTAAATATCACAGGAAAAATCTTCACCGCAGTCGCGGAGCAATGTAAGAAAACTGTTTTTGTCTTCATTGTCCTTAAACAACGGCTTTTCGTTACCTTTAAGCACTATATGGTAAATTCCGCTTTTATTTATATATCTCGCTTTTCTTGCCATTTTTACCACCTCATAGACATTATATATTTCCAAGGAACAATTGTCAAGGGGACATATAGACAAACAGGTTTGTTTGTGTTAGAATATTTACATTGATTAAAAAGGAGAATTAAAATGAAAAAAATCATTTGTCTTATAACAGTTTTTATGCTTGTTTTTTCTCTTGCATCCTGCGGTGAAAAAACCTTTGAAACAACGGCAACTATCTCTGCCACTGACTATTTCACCGTTCTTGAAGACAACGGGAAAATCACGGTTGAGGGACTCCTTGCCGAAGAAACAGATTTCAGTGATGCAATGGATGTTTTTGCTATCAGAAAAAGTCTGATTGTTTTGAAAAACGACGGAACTTTAGATGTGCGCGGAGAAATCAATCCCGGTCTTGAACCCATAAGAGATTGGTCTGACATTGTTAAAATTTCCGGAACTTCAAACTCAATGGTCGGACTTAAATCTGACGGAACCGTGGTTGCAGCAGGCTCTGACAACGTAAATCAGCTTAAAGTTTCCGAGTGGACCGACATTGTTGATATTTCATGCAGCGGTGCTCATACCGTAGGTGTAAAAAAAGACGGAACATGTGTTGCAACAGGTAAAAATGCATACGGTGAATGTGATGTTGAAGAATTTACAGATACAGTTAAAGTTGAAACCGGCATTTTCTGTACTGTTGTTCTGAAAAAGGATGGCAGTGCGGCGGGTTGCGGCAAAAACCCCAACGATGTTGACAATATAAAACATTACAAAAGTATCCGACAGATTGACGTCTGCGAAAACAACGGCATAATCTTAAAGGATGACGGAACCGTTAAGTTTTTCGGACAGAACAAGCCCGCAGACGGCGAAGCGGAGTGGACAAATATTATAAAGGTTACGGCAACTCCTCTCGGCTACTTTGGAATTGACACCGAAGGAAAAATATTCTATCACGGTGAAACCTCATATATGGAAGAAAGCAACGGAGCAGATGAAATAACCAAAAATAATGTAACAATACAATGAGCGAAGCTGTACGGCTTCGCTTTTTTGTACTATTTAAACAAATTCGGATGAAATTTTCATAAAATGCGAAAATAGGTATTGTATTCGAATATGTTGCCCTTGTATAATTATTATGGGGTGATAAGAAATGAAAAAAATTATCAGTTTAGCTTTGTGCATGCTTCTTGTTTTTTCACTTATAAGCACAGCACTTGCAAAAGATTATCCGGAAATTTACGACCCGGCACGTCTCCCCTGGAACGTGTACGGAAATCCGGTTATTGAAAGCGGGAACACGGTGAGATACACTCCCTGGTTCCTCTACTATACAATGCAGACTGAAAACGAGGTTGGCTGGAGTATGGGCAGCGAAGGCGGACAGGTTATTACTGCCGTTGCATCTGCTCCTTCAAATCCCAACTATCTTCTTTTCAGCACCGACGTTGCAGGCTCAATGTACAGTCACGACGGCGGAAATACCTGGTTCAAGGTAAGAGAGGGCGATGCCACATGGTCAGTATCAAGCTTCATTTTTGATCCCGATAATGCAAACATCTGCTATGCGGCTCACGGCTGGAGAGGTGGTACCTCAAGCTACACAAGCAAAGCCAACAAATCAGCCATTGACGGACTTTACAAGTCAACCGACGGCGGCGTGACCTGGAAAATGTGCCTTGATGCGGCGTTTGTTAACGGTCAGGGTGCAAATTTGCTTGCCTTTGACGATAGTAAAAACCTCTATGCGCTCACCACGACCGGCGTTATGAAATCTTCAGACGGCGGAGTTAAATGGACAAGCCTTGGCAGTGCAGGTACTTTTGCCTACGTTGAATCAATGGCGGTATCTCCCGACGGAAAGAAAATCATCTGCGCCGTTGCAGGCGGAGATGCTCCGGGACTTCATTACACTTTAGACGGCGGTGCTTCCTGGAACTGCGTTGTTCCCGAAGCAGGTCAGAAAGGCGACTCTGCTACAATGGACCCGTTAAACGACAGCCACTGGGTTGCAATTTTCAGCGGAAAGCTTTACGAAACCTTTGATAACGGTTCAAGCTGGAGCACTATGGCAATGGATATGGGTGCTTCAACAAAGAACGGTACCCCCGCAAGAGTTGAGTTTGCAAAGAAAGCATCTGCAAACGGAATTCCTAATCTTTATGTAAGACTTAAAAATATTGTTTATCCTCTGAGAACAAGCCCCGATTACGGTAAAACATGGATTACTCCTTACGTTTACTGCGAAGATACAATGCTTGACAACAACAACGGCTGGACTCACGAGGCTATGTGGGGCGATGACACAAATCCCGATGTAATCTATGCAGCTTTCTGGGATGTTTTATATAAATCGGAAAATGGCGGAATTGATTTCTTTCCCTGTTCATCAGGTGCAGGAAATTCAGGTTTAACCTGGGTTGAATTTGCTCCCGACGGAAGAATATGGTACGGTTTCCGTGACAAAAACCTTGCAGTTTCAAACGAACCTTATTACGGCGGAAACACATTCCCTACAGTTCGCTCAATTTACAACTATCCAAGACGCGGAACTTCAAAATCTGTTGAATCAATTCTCTCTGACCCGAAGGATGCTAACCACCTTTATGCTTTTGTAGGCGGATGGTCAGGACAGGTTATGGAAGAAACCTTTGACGGAGGCAAATCCTGGATTAAGGTTGAAGACTGTAACTACGACGGAGACAACATTGTTTTCCGGTATCACAACAAGGATGACAACATTGTTTACTCTTCAGGTTATACAAGCCGTGACAGAGGCAAAACCTGGACACCAAACGAAAAACCGCTTTTCAGAGTTTCTCCTGTTGACAACAACGTTGTTTTCTCTTACGATACAACCGCAAGAGAAGCCTTCATTTCCTTTGACACAGGTAAAACCTGGGAATCAATGGGCAAAACAACTCTTGTTGCGGAAAGCAACGGCGTTGACTCGGTTGATAAAAACACATTCTATATCGGTACACAGAGCCACTCAATGGTTAAGTTCACCTACGGCAAAGAGCCTGAGGTTATACCTTTTGAACATCATTTCAACAAACAGACAGATATGGTTACCGACATTGAATTTGACCCGAAAAATCCCGACCACATGCTTGTAGGCTTCAGAAACTCTGCAGCAGGTTCAAAGAGCATTGGTCTTCTTGAAAGCTATGACCACGGACAGACCTTCCACGTTGTTACGGGTCTTCCGGGACTTCGCTATGTTACCGACATCAACTTTGAGCCATTCTCAAACAGAGCGTGGATTGGTACATACGGCGGTACATTCATTTACGAGCCTGACAACTTCAAAAAATTTCTTGATGAAAGAATTACCGTTATTTTAAACGGCACAAGACTTTTCTTTGACGTTGACCCCGAAACAGTTAACGACAGAACCTTTGTTCCAATGAGAAAAATCTTTGAGGAGCTTGGCGCAACAGTTTCCTGGGACGACCCAACACAGACAGTTACCGCTGTTAAAGGCAACAAAACAATTATTCTTACAATCGGTTCAACCACAGCATACGTTAACGGCAAGGAAATGACTCTTGATGCAGCACCTTACGTTACCTGCGACAGAACACTTGTTCCAATTCGTTTTGTTACCGAATCCTTAAACGGCAAGGTTGACTGGACAGAAGAAACAAAAACAGTTACCCTTAAGGCAGAGGTTACAGAAAAACCTGCTGAGGCTGACGAAAACGGAATTTACTCCTTCTTCCCCACAGATGACACATACATTTACTATGACAAGCTTCCATATGACGCTGACTACGGTGCAAGCTCTTCAATGTACATTAAGAACTACTCAGGTCTTAACCGTTCTGCGGAAGGCTACTTAATGTTTGACATAAGCGACGTTAAGGGCGAAATTGAGAGTGCAACCTTAAGTCTTAAGGTTAAGAAGAGATATACCGAGGAAGAACAGAATCTTGGTATTTACGAGGTTGATTTTGACAAATGGACAGAAGTATCTGCTGCCAAAAATGAAAAACTTGTTTACTCAATTCCTCATTCTGCAGAATATGCTGACCGTACACAGAGAATTATTCCTTTCGGTAATTTAATCGGTCAGTACCTCCTTAAAGGAACAGAAACACCGCTTATGACCTTTGACATTACAGACTACATTGTTAAAGAATACAAAGGTGACAAGGTTGTTTCAATCGGAATTGCAATTACCGAAAACCACGCAAATATTCTTGAGCTTTACACCAAGGAAATTGACAATTCGAAAAACAGACCGACACTTTCAATTAAAGTGAAACAATAAGGAGGAGATAACAATGAAAAAGATTTTATGCTTAACACTTATGGTTGCTCTGCTCCTTGCAGTTCCTGCATATGCAGAGGACAACTACACACTTATAACCAAAAACGGAGTTAACGAGGTTGTTACTCCCTTCCAGGCAACTAAAGGCTCTGTTAATTTCCCCACAGAAATTGACGGAGTGAAAATTACAAAAGTCGGCGACTTTGCCTGTTATGAAAGCTACGACGTTACAGACGTTACAATTCCTTCGGGAATTACCGAAATCGGACGTTCCGCTTTTACAAACATTTTCATTACCGACATTGTAATCCCCGAGGGTGTTACAAAAATCGGAAACCGTGCCTTTGCCCTCTGTGCAAAGCTTGAAAACATTTCAATTCCATCAACACTTAAGTATGTTGACGCTTATGCTTTTTACAGAACTCCCTGGTATGAAAATCAGCCTCACGACCAGGTTATTGTAGGTGACGGTGCATATATCGGCTACAAAGGAAATGAAATTGACATAGCTGTTCCCGAGGGAACAAAGACCATTGCAGGTGCAGTATTTATGAACAAAACTAAAATTCAGAAAATAACACTTCCTGCATCAATCGAATGGATTGGCGATTATGCATTCAAAAATTGCAGAAGCCTTACTCTTTTTGTTAAAGACGGCTCTTATGCGATGAACTATGCAATTGCAAATAACATTAATTATCAGACATACTGATAAGAAAGGACGAATTTTATGAAAAAATTACTGGCACTCATTATGGCAATGCTTATGGTAACCATTTGCTTTGCTTCCTGCACCAAAGATGGCGGTGCATCGGGCGATGTTACAGTTATCAAGGTATGGTCATCATCAGGTTCCACACAGGAACGTATGGAACAGCTTGTTGCCGAATACAACAAGACAATCGGTAAAGAAGAAGGAATTGAAATTCAGTTTGAAACATATCTGAACGATTATGCTACAATTATTGAATCTGCATCACAGAACGATCAGCTTCCGCATCTTCTTATGTGGGGCGGCGATCAGGCAAAGGTTAATGCTGCAAACAAAGGATACATTGTTCCTATCGCAGATATGCCCGGCGGAGAAGAATTTTTAGAAGCTTACGGCGAAATTCCACTTGCTAACAGAGAACTTATAAACGGCAAAGTTTACTTTGTAAATATGGCTCAGACAGTTCAGGGACTTATGTACAACAAAGACTTATTCAAAAAAGCAGGCCTTGTTGACGAAAACGGTGAACCAACACCTCCGAAAACAACAAGCGAGCTTGTTGAATATGCTAAGAAACTTACAGATAAAGCTAACAACGTTTATGGCTTAGGTCTTCCTCTTAAAGACCAGGGCTGGGGACAGCTTGCTTATCCGGGCAATGCAACATTTGCTGTAAATTCACCAAACGGTTCTTTAACTGAAATCGACTGGAATAAAGAAACTTATACATATACAGATCACTGGCTTGAATACATTGATTTTGTAAAAGCTGTTAAAAATTCAGGTGCTACATTCCCCGGTGCTGAATCTCTTGACAACGACACAATGAGAGCACAGTTTGCAGCAGGCAGAATAGGTATGTTTATGGGTGCATCCTGGGACGTTGGTGTTCTTACAGAGCAGTTCCCTGCAACCTGCGAATGGGCAGTTGCTCCTGTACCTGTTTATGACGGATATGAAAGATACCAGAATCCCGCTTCAAGAACATCAGGCTACTGCATTGCAAACACAGCATTAAAAGAGCCTGAAAAAACTATGAAGGTTTACACATGGCTTATGGGTGAGGATGTTCTTCTTGACCTTTACGAAGGCGGATATTACATCCCGATCAGAAAAGGCGTTGCAGAAAAAGCCGACGAATCAAAATTCCCTGAACAGTGGGCTCAGTTTGCAAATCTTGTAAAAGACCAGAACATTGAAAGAAGACCGTCACCTTCGCTTGCACTTGAAGGCGAATCTTCAGGCACAAAAGCACAGTATGTATGGCAGGATACATCAATTGATGCATCAAAATATCTCCCCGAGCTTAACGAAACATATACAAAAGCTTTAAGACAGGGCATTAAAGACGGTACAATTGACAAATCAATTTATACAAAATAATTTCATAACACACAAAAAGGAGTCAGTCAGACGATTGACTCCTTTTTGTGTTCATGGGGTTGCCCCAAATAAAGGAATGTGATATACTTTATTTGTTTTTATGAAATGAGGTACATATATGAAAAATTCAACAAAATCAATTATTCTTTTGTTTTTAACGGCGATAATCTGGGGCTTTGCCTTTGTTGCGCAGACGGTTGTTGTGGGGGTTTTAAGCTCCTATGCCTTTAACGGAATACGTTTTGTGCTTGGAGGACTTTCCCTTATTCCCGTTATTTTGCTTTTTGAAAAAGAAGAAAAAAATACGGACAAGCTTAAAAAGACAATTTGTGCAGGCATCTGCGCAGGAATTATTCTCTTTATCGCATCAACTCTTCAGCAGGTTGGGATTGAATATATACAGAGCGCAGGGAAAGCGGGATTTTTGACGGGACTTTACACTGTTTTGGTTCCTATTATCTATTTTCTGTTTTTCAGAAAGAAAACACACCCCTTTACCTGGCTTGGAGCAGTTCTTGCCCTTTTCGGACTTTACCTTTTAACAACAGGCGGAGAGGGCTTTGAGAACATTGGTATGGGAGATATTGTTCTGATAATCGGTGCAGTTTTCTGGTCACTGCACATTATAGTAATAGACCGCTTTGTGGATAAAATAAGCCCCATTAAATTTGCAATGACACAGTTTCTTGTTTGCGGAATTATCGGTCTTATTATTGCCCTCTTTAACGGCGGCATTGACCTTGAGGGAGTAAAAGCTTCCCTTGTTCCTGTTCTTTACGGAGGAATAATGTCTGCCGGTGTTGCATACACCTGTCAGATTCTGGGACAAAAAGATGCGGATCCCACCTTTGCCTCAATCATCCTTTCAACAGAGTCGGTTTTCAGCGCAATCGGCGGTGCAATAATCTTAGGAGAAAAAATGTCCCTTTTAGGGTATATAGGTTGTGGGCTGATTTTTGCCGGCATTGTACTTTCGCAGTTGAAACAAAATAATGAATGATGAATAATTGTTGTTAAAACTCCGTTTTGCGGAGTTTTTTGCATTAAAAACAAATTGAAAATCTCCCCATAAACAAAAGGCGGTGTAAATAAATTTACACCGCCTTTTTCAGGGGATAGGAAAAAATGATTCGGAACGAACAAACCGGGCAAAAGCA